>CAUUIG010000121.1:0-4303 GCA_963545095.1 uncultured Streptococcus sp. | reverse complement strand
TCGTTGCGACCACTGTTGAGTTTCCTACTGTAACTTCTACTCGGTCTGCGCCTGTACTTGGCGTTACTGTTACTCGTGCATTTGCTGTATCACTTACTACTGTTGGCGCATTTGGTGTTGTTTCTTTTGCTGGTAAGTTTGCTCTTGACGCTGTACTTACGTCACTGTTTCCATGTTTAGCAGTTGCGCTGACTTGTGTTCCTGCACTTGCTGCATTATGCGCTACAGTGACTACTCCGCTTGTTGAATCTACACTTACTCCTGTTTTCGTTGGCGATAAAGTCCATGTTGAGCCAGTTTTTGTTGCGACCACTGTTGAGTTTCCTACTGTAACTTCTACTCGGTCTGCATCTGCACTTGGCGTTACTGTTACTCGTGCATTTGCTGTATCACTTACTACTGTTGGTGCTCCTGGTGTTGCTGTTTTAGGTGCTTTAGGAATTACCACAGCATCACTCATATCCGATGTGGCTTCTCTTGTTGTAAAAGTATTTCCATATGCATCTCTAGGAGGTATACCACCCTGTGCAATATTTTTAACGGTAATTCGATCATTTTCTCTCAGTGCATTAGTTGGTGTCCACGTTGCCTGTCCATTTGTTGCATTTACTACAGTTTGCTTTTGTCCATTAAGATAAAATTCTACTTTACTTATAGGTGTATTCGCAACTCTTGCTGTAACAACTGGCTTTTTCCCTTCTGCATTTACTAAATCAGCAACACTTACAGTAGGTTTTTTAGGTTTTACAGTTATTGGAATATTTAATGTTGCCATTTGAGCATTATTATTTTTATTATTTAGTACGTGAACATGCAAATCATAAGTACCAATCATATCATTTGGAATTGAACCTACTAATTTTATATTAGTCCCACCATCATACGGTCCAATACCATCTTGCTGTCTTCTTGTATATTCAGTTCTTGGTCCAGTATTTGGGGTTGTAGTAATATATACATCTCTAGTACTAATGACTTTCGTATCATATTTTACTTTGATAATAACCTTCTTACCATATCCTAATTCTTCGCCAGCAACTAAACTCGATAAATCAGCACCTACTGTTTCATAAGTGAATCTTGTATTGTTTGGAGCAGCTCGTAGTCCACTACCTTCAGGTAAAGCAGTCCCATTCAAGATATGATTATGTCCTGCGATATTCCTATCATTTGGCTCAGTATTTTGGGCTTTCTTCCCTACTGTTTCTTTACCATTTGTTGTATCTAGTTTAGGAGTGTTTTCCTCTAGCGGTTTATGATTCGTTTTCACACGTCTTAAACTACTGTTTTTGTAATTAACTAACTCTTTATAAACCGAATTAACTTCCTCTTGATTGTTAGCAGTTGTTAATACTTCTTTAGCTTTTGCAACTTTTTCTTTTAATCCCTTTACTGAATCCTCAGTGTATTTTTCTGGATCTAATTTGTCAATTTCTTTTAAAAGCGTTTCCAATTTGGTTTTATTATTGAAAACTTCCTCGACTTTGACATCTTTTACAGATTTTTTGATTTCTTCAGTCTGATTAACAAGTGTCACAGCATTCTCTGATACTTCAACCTCTTTTTTATCTTGAACTTTAGAACCAGATCCATCTTCCTTGTTAGAAGCTTTATCTTCAGTCTTAGACTTAAGTAGACGCACTTGCTCTGTAAGAGATTGAACTCGACTTACTTGACTTGCAATCGCTTCCTCAGAAATATTTTCTCCATTAAGTAAACGGTTATTTTCATCGGTTAATTGAATAAGTTGATTAGATAAACTTAATAAACTTTCCTCGTCTACTTTTGCAATCGCGGCTTGAAGTTCACTAATAGCCTGAACGAGAGGAGACTTATCCACTAGCTTCTGAGCAACTGGTGTTTTATCACCCACTACTTCCTCTTTTGATTTCTCTATAGGATTCTCTTTAGGTGGAACTCCTTCTGTCAGTTCCGTAACACCAACATTTACCTTTTCAGTATTCGCCGTAGCAGGTGATACTGGTAAAGTGTCTGCCTTAACCGCACCATTTGCAAAAAACATTAATGCTGCTACAGCAACACTTGCAGCACCAAAATGATACTTACGAATAGAATAACGGAATACCTTTTCTCCGTTCACTTCACGATATGATTTTCTCATCTAATCGCCTCTCTCTTATTTTTATTTTTGAGGTACTAAAAAATACCCCCCCCCTTAAATATTTTAGGAATTTAAGGAAAGGATACGTTTTTTAATTTTGGGTACCACACTTGTTTTAAAAACATAGTACACTTTCTATTTTACATCTTTCTTAGAAAAATTAACAGTATAACCCATATATTTTTTCTAATTTAGCATTTAATTTTAGCAAGTATATATACTTTTTTCCTAATCTTCTATTAGACAGGAAACACAACAAGACCTCCACTATATCGAGGAGGCCTTGGATCAGCTCGGTTATTTAGTAAAAGACTAGAAAATTTTCTTTTCCCAATCGTCTTCTGTACGGCGAGGGTAGAAAAATTCAGATTTGTCAGGAGCTTCCATCATCTCCATCAAAGGTAACATATCATAGGCCAGATCCAAGTTTGGAATCTGGTCTTTTTGCACCCAAGAAACTTCTCCTTCATCTGAAGAGCGAAGGGTACCAGAGAACTCAGTCGCCTTATAACAAATGACAATATAGCGCCCACCTGTATCTAGTGGCCAATTTTTAATGCCGACAAGTTGAGGATTTTGGATAGTCAACCCTGTTTCTTCATAGATTTCACGAATGACAGACTCTGCGAAAGACTCGCCATTTTCTACATGGCCTCCTGGAAAGGCATAGCCAGACCAGCGATTGTTTTCAGGGGCGCGATACTGCATCACCACGCGCTGAGTTTCGAGGTCTTCAATCAGACAAATGTTTGTTAAAATCGTTAATTGGGAACGGGACATAAATTTACTCGCTTTCTAATTTATTAAATTTTCAGACTTGGTACCAGAGCCATTAGCTTTTACTTTTTAGAATTATTTAGAATAGAATACCATCCGTTTTTCCTTTATAGGCTTTCCAAGTTCAAGCATCTTTTCTTGTCCATCAAAAGTAAAACCCATTTTTTGATAGAAAGTAATGGCGCGCTTATTATCTTTCAATACCCATAAAAAAATTTCAGAAAAATGATCAAGAGCAGTCAAAGCTGCTTTCATTAACTTTTGTGAGATACCTTTTCCATAATAGTCTTTTAAAACATATAAGGCAATAATTTCACCAGCTTGAATAGTCTCATCACGAAAGTTGCCATAACTGATAAAACCAACTACCTTCATGCCATCCATCGCAATCACTGTATTTTCTGGATACTTTTGACTAAAGAGTCGACATCTTTCTAATGTCATTGTCTCCTGAAATTCTGCAGGCAAAAGGTCATCATAAGCCTCTCTCCACGTTTGCCAGTGAACGAGGGATTTACCTTCTATCTCTTCAGGAGTTTCCATTGATTTGATAATAACCGTCATTTATTTTCTTCTCCCTAATCCAACGCCTTGACTTCCTTTGCTACTTTTTGTAGAAATTTTTGTCTTGTTGAACTTGTATTTACTTCACGGCCTAACTCTCCTAAGATTGAAACCCTCTTTGTTTTTATGCCACAGTGATTCAATACAGCATTCTTTAATACTGATATTCCATAACTGTCTGGAATGTTAATCGGACCTGAAAATACTTTGTACCACCAAGTTGGTGCCATGGAGGTTGCATAGATACTAGCTGTTTTTCCTTTCAGTAACTTTTTGAACTGTTTACCTCTCAAGTAGTTCAAAATAAAGCTTCCTTGATTATTTGTAGAGCATGCAATGCCTGGCGTAAAAACACGATCAATCCACCCCTTCAATAGACTAGGCATGCTACTCCACCAAATAGGATAAACAAAAATGAAATGATCTGCCCACTGGATTAATTCTTGAGAGCGTAGAATAAACGGATCGTCCTCCATCCTTTGTCGATAACCATAACGTAAAACAAGATCAAACTCTTCCTCATTAAGATTAATCACTTCAAGTTCATATCTCTTTGAGTCTATACTTTCTACAATCGTTTGAAAAATTGCTTGACAGTAGCTTTCTTTATCAGGATGTCCATTGATAACTAAAATATTCATAAAATTCCCCTAATCCAAGGCTTTGACTTCCAACATCATATCCCGAATCTGAGCTGCCAGTTCAAAGTCAAGCACTTCAACGGCTTCTTGCATTTGTTAAAAATTAATATACTATTTCACAATCAATTAATTTTTGTCAGCCGAAAATATTTTGAGTAAAAACTCTCTTAATTTGTCATCTTCAACGTAAACCATTTGA
>CAUUIG010000120.1:0-4367 GCA_963545095.1 uncultured Streptococcus sp. | reverse complement strand
GCTATATCACACCAGAAGGCCTCGACCTTCTAAAACGCTTTAAAGAAGACCAAGATAATTGGCAAAATGCTTAAGACGTAGAAAATCAGGTAGTCACTAGGATTACCTGATTTCTTTTTGTGATGTTATTGGCTCTTATACTCAATGAAAATCAAAAAGCAAACTAGGAAGCTAGCCTCAGGTTGCTCAAAGCATTGCTTTGAGGTTGTAGATAAGACTGACGAAGTCAGTAACATATCTACGGCAAGGCGAAGCTGACGTGGTTTGAAGAGATTTTCGAAGAGTATTAGTCGACTTTTCCACCTTCAACAACCAGGTCGTCAGCTTTAGCAGCGTCACCGTAGGTTGGGTGAAGTGTTTTTTCATAGGCTTTGTGGAAGAAGTTTTCCTTACCTAATTTTTCAATATCTTTATTGATGAAGTCTAGTAATTCTTGGTTGCCTTTTTGAACTGCTGCCGCAATGGTATCTGGATTACCGAGGGAAGTAATTCCTACTTCAAATCCTTTGTTTTCAAGCGCCCAAGCTAGGACCTCAGTATTGTCAGTAGAGAAGGCATCTCCACGTCCGTCAAGAAGAGCTTGGTAAGAGTCACTATATTGGTCGTATTTTTGGAGTTTTACTTCTGGGTGATTTTTCTCAAAATAAGTTTCAGCAGTCGTTCCTTTTGTGACAATCAAGGTTTTACCTTCAAGTTGTTTGACGTCTGTAATGAGACCAGTCTTAGGTGATACGACACCAAGAGAGACTTTCATATATGGAAGGGCAAAATCAACTTGTTTCTTGCGTTCGTCAGTTACTGTAAAGTTGGCAAGAGTAATATCCACCTTGTTTGAAATCAAGTATTCTGCACGGTTGGCAGCATCGACGGAAACGTATTTAACCTTTACACCAAGGTCTTGAGCTAATTGGTTCCCAAGCTCAATATCGTAACCTTTGTAAGAACCATCATTGTCAACGTAACCAAATGGTTTCTTGTCTCCAAATACTGCGATTCGAAGTTCGCCACTTTTCTTAATTTCATCAAGGGTGCGAGCCTTGGCAGTGGTTTTACCAGACGATGAAGCAGCATTTCCACCTGAGTTACAAGCTGTGACAAAGATAAGGGCAAAGGCAAGTGCCAAAACAGTTAAGAGTGGTTTGAATAGTTTCATAAGAATCTCCTTTATAGATATGAGCCAAATTGGCTAAAGTCAAAGACGTTTAAAAATTCCTGAGCTCGTTTGGTTTGCGGATTGGTGAAGAAATCTTGAGCCGTTCCTTCTTCAGCTATTTTTCCTTGGTCTAGGAAGATAATCCGATCGGCAATAGCTTGGGCAAACTGCATTTCGTGGGTTACTAAAATCATGGTACGACCTTCTTGAGCCAAATCATTGATAAGTTCCAGCACCTCACGCACCATTTCTGGATCCAGCGAAGCAGTCACTTCGTCAAAAAGGATAATTTCTGGATGCATGAGGAGGGCACGGACAATTGCAACCCGTTGCTTCTGTCCACCAGATAATTGACGCGCAAAGCTATGTTGTTTATCTAGCAAACCGACACGTTCCAGTAGTTGCAGAGCTTCTTCTGTTACTTCCTTCTTATCGCGTCCTTGAGCCTTGATAGGGCCTAGGATGAGGTTTTGTAGGACATCCAGGTGGGGAAAGAGTTCATAACTTTGAAAGACCATGCCAATCTTTTGGCGAACTAGGTGAAAATCTTTTTTATTTTCAACGATAGACTGACCATCCAGAAGAATATCTCCACCTTGAATGCTTTCTAAGCCATTGAGGCAACGAAGGAGGGTACTTTTCCCACAACCAGATGGCCCAAGAATAACCACAACTTCCCCTTTTTTGATTTGTAGGGAAAGACCTTGGAGGATGGGATTGTCTCCGAAGGATTTTTTTAGTTCCTTGATTTCTAAGATAGTTTCAGACATTTAGTTCCTCCAATGTTTTTCTAAGTGTGTGGATAGTTTGGAAATAGGGAAGCAGACTGCGAAATATAAGACTAGAATGGTTCCATAAATCCAAAAGGAAGCCGTTGGGATAGTTAGGCGATTGCTATCGATGATTTGTTGTCCAACCTTGGTCACTTCAACTACCCCAATTAGGACAACCAAGGAAGTGGTTTTAATCATCCGAGTAACAAGGTTGATGGCTTGTGGCAGTAATCTTTTCAAGACCTGTGGGATGATGATATGGTAGTAAAGTTGAACATTGGTCAAGCCGAGCGCCTGTCCACTTTCAAACTGATGCTTAGGGAGGGAAGTGATAGCTCCACGGACCAAGTCCCCCATCTCAGCTGTTCCCCAGAGGGTGAAAACGATAATAGCAGAAGTCTCACCTGAGATATTGATATTAAAGTTTCGAGCCAAACCAAAGTAAACGATGAAGAGCAGCACCAGCTGGGGCATGATACGGATGAATTCCAGATACAATCGTGTTAAAAATCGTACGATTCTAGAATGGGAGGTCATGATGATTCCCATGACTGTTCCGAAAATCATGGATAATAGGACAGACAGGATGGATATTCCAATCGTGACACCCAGTCCCTGTAAGATTCTCAGGAGATTATTTCCCTGAAAGAGTACTTGGATTCCCGAATCCTGCATGGCGGAGCCTCCTTTCTATCCAGCTAAAGACCAGTGAGATGGGTAGAAGCATCATCAGATAAGCACCTACCAACATAGCTAGCGCAATGTCTGTCTCATAGTAGAGACCAATCAAGTCCTTGGCGACGTACATGAGGTCGGCCAAAGCCACTGCTGAGAAAACAGAGGTTTCCTTGATGAGGAAAATGACATTGGCACTAAAAGAGGGTAGGGCCACCGCTGTTGCTTGCGGAAGAACCACATAGCGAAAGACCTGTAGAGGTGTCAGACCGATAGCTAATCCAATCTCCTGCTGGGTTTGACTGACGGCTTCCAGCCCACTTCTGAAAGATTCTGCCATATAGGAGCCTCCTAAAAAGACCAGTCCTAAAGTGGCACAGACTTCCGAAGATAGGACAATCCCTATTCGGGGAAGACCGAAATAGAGAAAGAAGAGTTGAATCAAAAGGGGCGTATTACGTGACAATTCAATGTAGGCTGTCGCTACTTGCGCCAAGACGGGAATTCGATAATGCCGGATGATACTGACGATTAAACCGA
Organism: uncultured Streptococcus sp.; assembly: GCA_963545095.1. Lineage (GTDB taxonomy): Bacteria > Bacillota > Bacilli > Lactobacillales > Streptococcaceae > Streptococcus. The sequence goes on along the minus strand of CAUUIG010000120.1, from coordinate 1,226 downwards.
GCAGAAAGGATCCCAAAATTCCCCAAACGGCAATATGCAAGGTTAGAAAGAATGCCTTTTGATATAGTGGTAGATATTGTTCAACAATGGACCAATCCAAAAATAGAACCTCCTATCTAGAAATAATATAGTTATTGTAGCACTTAAAAGCTACTTTGAATAATATGTATTTTTTATTGCCGTTATAAGGATTTTTTATCATAGACAGAATCTTTCTGAAATTTCCAAACAAAATATTTGAAAAGTTTTGAAAAAAGAGTTAAGATATTTTTGTAATATACAAAGTAAACGCTTACTTATCAAGGAGGGCATTTTATGTCATACAAAACAAGCAATGCAGAAGGTCATGTAGATTTCATCAATACCTATGATTTGGAACCAATGGCGCAACAAGTTATTCCTAAAGCAGCATTTGGCTATATCGCTAGTGGGGCGGAAGATACTTTTACCTTACGTGAGAATATTCGTGCCTTTAACCATAAACTTATCGTTCCGCATACTCTTTGCGATGTTGAAAATCCAAGTACAGAGATTGAATTTGCAGGTGAAAAATTGTCTTCACCAATCATTATGGCGCCTGTTGCGGCTCATAAATTGGCAAATGAACAAGGTGAAGTGGCGACTGCGCGTGGTGTGCATGAGTTTGGTTCTCTTTACACAACTAGCTCTTACTCTACTGTAGATCTTCCGGAAATTACAGAAGCCCTTCAAGGGACACCTCACTGGTTCCAATTTTACTTTAGTAAGGATGACGGTATCAACCGCCATATCATGGACCGTGTGAAGGCTGAAGGTTATAAAGCGATTGTCTTGACAGCAGATGCGACTGTAGGAGGCAATCGTGAGGTGGATAAGCGTAATGGTTTTGTCTTCCCAGTTGGCATGCCAATTGTTGAGGAATATCTGCCAGAAGGTGCTGGAAAATCAATGGACTTTGTTTACAAATCAGCTAAACAACGCTTGTCTCCACGTGATGTAGAATTTATCGCTGAATATTCAGGACTTCCTGTTTATGTCAAGGGACCACAATGCCGTGAGGATGTTGAACGTTCGCTTGCTGCGGGAGCTTCTGGTATCTGGGTAACCAACCACGGTGGCCGCCAAATCGACGGTGGACCAGCTGCCTTTGACTCACTTCAAGAAGTAGCAGAAGCAGTTGATAAACGTGTGCCAATTGTCTTTGACTCAGGTATTCGTCGTGGTCAACACGTCTTTAAAGCCTTGGC
>CAUUIG010000119.1:0-4407 GCA_963545095.1 uncultured Streptococcus sp. | reverse complement strand
TTTTGAGCTGACTTCGTCAGTTCTATCTGCAACCTCAAAACAGTGTTTTGAGCAATCTGCGTCTAGTTTCCTAGCTTACTCTTTGATTTTCATTGAGTATAACACAAAAGGTAGCCCATCAGCTACCTTTTCTTATGCTTCCTCAATCAAGCGTGTATGTTCTCTCTTGATGCAACGATTCATCACGATGTCATCGCATCCACCAGCACGCAAGATTTCTTCCGCTTCTAGACTTTCAAGTCCTAGCTGTGCCCAAAAAATCTTAGCATCAGCCTTGAGAAAATCACGCGCCACATCTGGCAAAAACTCGCTGCGACGGTAAACATTGACAATATCTACAGGAAAAGGAATCTCAGCGAGGCTGGCATAAGCCTTTTCACCTAAGATTTCGCCACCTGCCGCCTTAGGATTGACTGGGATAATTTTATAACCCCGAGTCTGCATCTCCTTGGTCACTCGATTGCTGGTTGTTTCCTCACAGTCTGACAAACCCACAACAGCAAGGGTTTTACTCATTGTTAGATACTGACGAATCACGCCATCACTTGGATTGATAAATTCTTGACTCATAGAAATCCTCCTTTTTCATCAGTATAGCACATTTTGAAAAGGCTTGCAGAATTCTACTACAAAAAAGGAGGACTAGCCCCCTTTTTATTTAGCCTCGTACCAGGTTGCCCCTTCATTCTCATCTGCGATGAGGGGAACACTGAGTTGAATAGCTTCTTCCATGGTTTGTTTAACCAATTTTTTCATCTCTGCTAGTTCCGATTTAGGAACTTCAAGGACGATTTCATCATGCACTTGCAGAAGCATTTTGGTCTGATAGCCGCCTGCAACTAGAGCCTTGTCTAGCTGAATCATAGCAATCTTGAGAATATCTGCTGCCGATCCCTGAATAGGAGAGTTGATAGCAGTCCGCTCCGAAAAACCACGAATGTTAAAGTTGCGCGAATTGATATCTGGCAACTCACGGCGACGCTTGAAGAGGGTCTCTACATAGCCCTTATCACGCGCCTCACGCACCACTTCATCCATGTAGTTTTTAATACCTGGGAAGCGTTCAAAGTAGGTATCAATGTAGGCTTTGGCCTCCTTACGGCTAATGCCCAGATTATTAGACAAACCAAAATCTGAAATTCCGTAAACCACTCCAAAATTTACAGCCTTAGCATTGCGACGGTCGTTTGGAGTCACATCCTCAGGATGCTCAATACCAAAGACACGCATGGCTGTCGAAGTATGAATATCTGCCCCCTCTTGGAAGGCCTTGATCAAGTGCTCATCCTTAGAAATATGAGCCAAAACTCGCAATTCAATCTGTGAATAGTCGGAGCTCAGAAGGACACTATCCTCCCACTCAGGCACAAAAGCCTTACGAATGAGACGGCCTTGCTCCAAACGCACAGGGATATTTTGCAAGTTTGGATCCACACTAGACAGACGCCCAGTCTGGGTCAAATCCTGCACATAGCGAGTATGAATCTTTCCATCAGCTAAAATCCAGTCCTGCAAGCCAATCACATAGGTAGATTGAATCTTAGCAATTTGACGGTAATCCAGGATTTTCTTAACAATCGGCGCAATAGGAGCCAAGCGTTCCAAGACATCCACCGCTGTCGAGTAACCTGTCTTGGTTTTCTTGGTATATTCTAGAGGAAGGCCCAACTTCTCAAAAAGAAGCACGCCCAACTGCTTAGGCGAGTTGATATTAAACTCCTCACCAGCCAACTCGTAAATCTCTTGAGTCAGTTTTTCAATGACAAGCTCATTTTCAGCCTGCATCTCAAGCAAGGTTTCTTTCTTAACCTTAATCCCAGCAATTTCCATCTTGGCAAGGACAAAAGCTAGAGGTTGCTCCATATCATAAAGAAGCTCTGATTGCCCATTTTCGCTGAGTTTTTCAAGCAAAACAGGCTCTGTTTCAACCAAAACAGCAAGCTTACGAGCCAAGTGTCCTAAGAATTTCTCGCGTTCAGGAATGGCCTTCTTGACTCCCTTACCATAGAAAGTCTCATCATCAACCAAATAAGTCTGACCATAAAGACTAGCGATGGTCGCAATTTCATTGTCCTCCACAGTCGACAGAAGGTATTTAGCTAAACGGCTGTCAAAAGCTGGCGCCTGCAAATCCAGACCCAAATGATTCAAGAGAACTTTAGCCTTCTTAAAGTCATACACTCTCAGAGATGTTTTTTCTAAAAAGTCCTTGAAAATCGGGTCTTGCAAAAGTTCAAGCTTGTCTGTAACATAGAGCTTAGCCCCACAAGACCAAGCAAATCCAACCAAATCATCCGTATGGTAATTCTCACCAAAAAGCTCAAAATGGAAGATAGACTCTTCACTCAGCATATCTTGACTGATTTGGTCAACGATAGTAAAATCCAAGCTCTCAGCCACATCAGCTGACGACACATTTAAAGCCTGCTTGAGCTGTTTGAAGCCCATCTCATCGTAGAATTTCCCGAGATTTTCCACATCTGGACCACTATAGACCAAATCCTCCAAACCAATCTCAATCGGCGCCTTGGTATCAATGGTCGCTAGGGTTTTAGACAAAAAGGCCTGGTCCTTATCATTGATGAGATTTTCCTTCATTTTAGAAGCCTTCATCCCATCGATATTTTCATAAATCCCCTCAAGAGAACCATGCTCCAGCAAGAGCTTGATACCCGTCTTTTCACCGATTTTGGTCACCCCAGGGATATTATCCGACTTATCTCCCATAAGCGCCTTGAGATCGATAAACTGAGTCGGTGTAATGCCCATCTTTTCCATGAGATATTCTGGCGTAAAGGCCTCAAACTCAGCCACACCTTTCTTGGAAATCTCAACCACCGTATGCTCATCCGTCAGCTGAATCAAGTCCTTGTCCCCACTGACAATGGTAATGTCAAAACCATCCTGCTCAGCTAGTTTATCCAGCGTCCCAATGATGTCATCCGCCTCATACTGAGCCAACTCATAGTGACGAATCCCCATATGATCCAGCAACTCACGAATGAAAGGAAATTGCTCACGAAACTCATCAGGTGTCTTAGCCCGACCACCCTTATAGTCCGCATACATCTCTGTACGGAAGGTTGTCTTTCCCGCATCAAAAGCCACCAAAATATGACTGGGTTCAACCCGCTCCAACAAATGACTCAACATCAACTGGAAGCCATAAATCGCATTGGTATGCAAACCAGCCGCATTCTTAAAACGGTCCAACTGCTGATAGAGCGCAAAAAACGCCCGAAAAGCAACAGAAGACCCATCAATCAATAATAATTTTTTCTTATCCATACACCCATTATAAAGGAAAGCACCAAAAAATACCATTGGGAAGAGCCAAACCAAGTATTTTTCATACTTTTCCCTAATATAATCATTTAGTTTTAAAAAATCGCTCAAAACATTCAAAAATATTTGGGACTTCCCTTAATAAATCTGTTACTTTCTTTTTCAAGATAGCCCAAGCTTGCTCAATAGGATTCAAATCCGGTGAATAAGGTGGTAGAGGTAAGAAAAAGTGTTTATCTTGAATGCAAAGTTCATCCAAAATGTTCTTGGGATGAAAACTAGCATTGTCCATGATAATGACATGAGATGTCTTTAAAGCAGTCAAGAGTTGCGTTTTGAACTACTCCACAAAGAAGTCACTCATCATGCTCTCCTTGTAAATCATGGGAGCTATAAACTCTCCGTCTACTTGTCCTGCAACAATTGAAGTCCGCTCAAAACGTCGTCCGCTAATCTTTTCATAGACTTTCTCCCCTCTAGGAGCCCGTGCATAAGGACGATAGAGATAGCGGTCGATTCCCGTTTCGTCAATATATACGATTGGTAAATCTTTTAGGCTATTCAAAATATCAAAAAACTCAGCGACTTTCTCAGGATCTTGTTCCTTAAAGCTAGTCGTCTTTTTTTAAAGTGACCTTAATCTACTTTAAAGCTGCCCATACTGAAGGGACAGCACAAGCAAAATGTGCCCGCAATTTTCCGTAAAAAAGAGTCTGGATGAGCCTCTACAAAGGCTTTCAGTTCCTCTAAAGGAATCTTTCGCTTTTTGACGACTCACTTTTTCCACTCCAAGTGTCCTTGTTCACGTAATTTCTTTTCCCAGGTGAAAAGAGTTCTGACGCCAACATCAAAAACTTTGATTTCCTCGACATGGCTATGTCCTTGTTTGATGTAATCTAATGCTCGTTGTTTAAAATCTGTACTATATGCCATAGCTTTATTATAACATGCCCGTTTAAAACTAAGCAACTATAATTATAAACCATGACATAAGAAAAGGAGCATCTCCAACTACGGAAATGCTCCTTTTTTTGATAGTTAGAAGCGAGTTTTTACCCAGCCTCTTGGTCATTAAATCTTTTTCTCAATACTGAAAAGTGGAGAAAGTGGGCGTTTTTCATG
>CAUUIG010000118.1:0-4430 GCA_963545095.1 uncultured Streptococcus sp. | reverse complement strand
GCATTGAAAAACAAATTAAGGCTCTTAAATCTGGTGCCCATATCGTGGTGGGAACTCCAGGTCGCCTCTTGGACTTGATTAAACGCAAGGCCTTGAAATTACAAGACATTGAAACTCTTATCCTTGATGAAGCGGATGAAATGCTCAACATGGGTTTCCTTGAAGACATCGAAGCCATTATCTCCCGTGTCCCTGAAAGTCGTCAAACCTTACTTTTCTCAGCAACTATGCCAGATGCCATCAAACGTATCGGTATTCAGTTTATGAAAGAACCTGAGCATGTGAAAATTGCTGCCAAGGAATTGACAACAGAATTGGTTGATCAATACTATATCCGAGTTAAGGAACAAGAAAAATTTGATACAATGACTCGTCTTATGGATGTGGAACAACCGGAACTTGCCATCGTATTCGGTCGTACCAAACGTCGTGTAGATGAATTGACTCGTGGTCTGAAAATCCGTGGCTTCCGTGCAGAAGGAATTCATGGAGACCTAGACCAAAACAAACGTCTTCGTGTCCTTCGTGACTTTAAAAATGGAAATCTTGATGTTTTGGTTGCGACAGACGTAGCAGCGCGTGGCTTGGATATTTCAGGTGTGACCCATGTCTATAACTACGATATTCCACAAGATCCTGAAAGTTATGTTCACCGTATCGGTCGTACAGGTCGTGCTGGTAAGTCAGGTCAGTCTATTACTTTCGTATCACCAAATGAAATGGGCTACCTCCAAATTATTGAAAACTTGACCAAGAAACGCATGAAAGGTCTCAAACCTGCAAGTGCAGAAGAAGCCTTCCAAGCTAAAAAACACGTAGCTCTCAAGAAAATCGAACGTGATTTTGCAGATGAGACTATCCGTGCCAACTTTGAGAAATTTGGTAAGGATGCTCGTAAGCTAGCTGCCGAATTTACTCCAGAAGAATTGGCAATGTATATCTTGAGTCTGACTGTTCAAGATCCAGATAGTCTTCCTGAAGTGGAGATTGCACGTGAAAAACCACTGCCATTTAAACCATCAGGTAGTGGCTTCGGTGGTAAAGCCAAGGGAGGTCGTCGTGGAGACAACCGTCGTGGTGGTCGCCGTGATGATTTTAAGAAAGGAAGTCGTGGAAACGATCGTTTTGATAAGGAAAAACGTTATCGTAAGGATAATAAAAAACCACGCAATACTTCAAGCGAAAAGAAAACAGGCTTTGTGATTCGTAACAAGGGCGATAAATAAGAAAAAGCGGTTCAAAATGAATCGCTTTTTTATATAAGGAGACCGAATGGAAAAAGAAAGATAAATAAAATAGATATATTGTCTTCTTGTAATATTATAATACACAAAAATAGGGAGCTTGTCAATAGAAAAGAAGCAATTTAATTAAAAATATTCTTGTTTTTTCAAATTGCAATTAAATAAGCAATTTTCAGATAATAATTGAAAATTCAAGCTGTTTATGTTATAATGATAGCGATTAAATTCGAGGTGAAAAATGGCACATTTATTAGAAAAAACTAGAAAAATTACTTCTATCCTGAAGCGCTCAGAGGAGCAGTTGCAGGAAGAACTTCCCTACAATGCGATTACCCGTCAATTGGCAGACATTATTGACTGTAACGCCTGCATCGTCAATAGCAAGGGACGTCTCCTTGGTTATTTTATGCGTTACAAAACCAATACAGATCGTGTAGAGCAATTCTTCCAAACTAAAATTTTCCCGGATGACTACATTCAAGGTGCGAACATGATTTACGATACAGAAGCCAATCTGACAGTTGATCATGATTTAAGTATTTTTCCTGTGGAAAGTCGTGCCGACTTTCCAGATGGTTTGACGACTATTGCACCGATTCATGTATCAGGGATTCGACTTGGTTCTTTGATTATTTGGCGCAATGATAAAAAATTCGAAGACGAGGACTTGATCCTTGTTGAGATTGCGAGTACCGTTGTTGGAATTCAGCTTCTTAACTTCCAACGAGAAGAAGATGAGAAAAATATCCGTCGCCGTACTGCCGTCACCATGGCAGTCAACACTCTTTCTTATTCAGAACTCCGTGCTGTTTCGGCTATTTTAGGGGAATTAAATGGAAATGAAGGTCAGTTAACTGCGTCTGTGATTGCAGACCGTATCGGAATTACCCGTTCTGTGATTGTCAATGCCCTTCGTAAACTTGAGTCTGCGGGGATTATTGAAAGTCGCTCACTTGGAATGAAAGGAACCTATCTTAAGGTCTTGATTACAGATATTTTTGAAGAAGTGAAGAAAAGAGATTACTAATGACTAAGGCTTTAATTTCGATTGATTATACAGAAGATTTTGTGGCTGATAGTGGAAAATTGACAGCAGGTGCTCCAGCCCAGGCAATTTCAGATGCCATCAGCAAGGTAACTCGCTTGGCTTTTGAACGTGGAGACTATATCTTCTTTACCATCGATGCTCACGAAGAAAACGATTGTTTCCATCCAGAAAGTAAATTATTTCCTCCTCACAATTTGATTGGCACTAGTGGACGCAATTTATATGGAGATTTGGGGACCTTTTATCAAGAGCATGGTTCAGACAGTCGAGTCTTTTGGATGGATAAACGCCATTACTCAGCATTTTCAGGGACTGATTTGGATATCCGTCTGAGAGAACGTCGCGTTTCTACAGTTATCTTAACAGGTGTCTTGACGAACATCTGTGTCCTACATACAGCTATAGATGCTTATAATCTAGGATATGACATCGAGATTGTTAAACCAGCCGTTGCTTCCATCTGGCCTGAAAATCATCAATTTGCTCTAGGTCATTTCAAAAATACACTTGGGGCTAAGTTAGTAGATGAAAATCTAGATGAAATTACAGACTAACTTGTTTAGTAAAAATGAAAAAAATCTGAAAAAAGTGTTGACAAGCATCCTAAAAGTTGATATACTAGTAAAGTAATCGACGCGGGGATGGCGGAATTGGCAGACGCGCAGGACTAAGGATCCTGTGACCGCTTTAGGTCGTGAGGGTTCAAGTCCCTCTCTCCGCATAGGATAAGAGTTAGCTTAGGCTGGCTCTTTTGTTTTTTATCAGGTTTATAATATCTATGGTGGGCGTCCTTCGCTTTCAGATAAATAATATAGTTTGAAATTTCTCCTAATTTTCTCTATTCTTTCTACTTTTCCGAATAAATAGATAGAACCATAGAATCTAGTAAAGTTAGATTTAAAACTATGGTATAATAAAAGGAGGAAATGGATGATTCTCAGACATCCGGGCATTAGCCCAACCAACGATTTGGTTGCTAAGAAGATTTTTAGCAATCCAGAAATCACTTGTCAATTTATCCGCGATATGTTGGATTTACCAGCCAAAAATGTAACTATTTTGGAGGGAAGTAACATTCACGTCTTACCTTCCCTGCCCTATTCAGCACAAGATTCTATACAAGTATTGATGTCTTAGCTGAACTAGATAATGGTACTCAAGTTATTATTGAAATTCAGGTACATCATCAGAATTTTTTCATCAATCGCCTGTGGGCTTATCTGTGTAGTCAGGTCAATCAAAATCTTGAAAAAATTCGCCAGCAAGAAGGAAATACTCATCAAAGCTACAAACACATCGCACCAGTATACGCTATCGCAATCGTGGATAGCAACTATTTCTCAGATGACTTGGCTTTTCATAGTTTTAGCATGCGAGAGGATACGACAGGTGAGGTTTTAACCATAACCAATAATGGACAAGAAAACCATTTAGTTAAGATGGCGTTCTTGGAATTAAAAAAATACAGAGAAACCAGCAAAGATAGGATTCGCAAGCCATGGTTGGAGTTTTTTGGGAATAAACCCTTTACCCAAGAACCCGAGCGAGCCATCAGTCAGGCAGACCAATTGCTAGACTACAAGAGCTGGTCCGAGGAGGATAGGAAAATGTTTAGTCAACTACGTATGCGCGAAGAACAAGCGTTATTGGCTCAGGATTATGCCTTGGAACAAGCTGAGGAAAAGGGCTTAGAACGTGGAAAAGTTGAAGGAAGGGAAGAAGGGAAAATTTTTGCCTTCCTAGATATGGTGCGCCAGGGTCTTCTGACATCTGAAGTTGCCAGCCAGCAGTTAGGTATGACTGTAGCTGAGTTCGAAGCGTTGTTGGAAGACCAACACTAACAGTCAAGAAAACCATCTAGTCAAGATGGCATTATTGGAACTAAAAAAACACAGAGAAACCAGCAAAGACGAGGTTCGCAAGCCATGGTTGGAGTTTTTTGGGAACAAGCCCTTTACCCAATATAAGCTTTCATCAATCCGCTGTCTATAAAATGTAAGGACAGGCAATCTACCATTTAAAATAAAATAATGACAGATTTTTCCGAAGCAAAAGGTAAAATCTGTTTTTTATTTATATTAAATTTTTATAATATATAGTCTAAAAACACGGTACAATAAGTGTTGTATATATATATA
>CAUUIG010000117.1:0-4458 GCA_963545095.1 uncultured Streptococcus sp. | reverse complement strand
TGTAGCAATTACTAATAAATGGCTGTGAAATTTTAGAGTTCTTCAGAATAATATAGTTTCCTTAAAGAAAACTTAAAATTAAGATTTGAGACTTCAAAGTGATTATAGTCACTTAGTTTTAAAAAAGCACTCCAAACATTCAAAAACATTTGGGACTTCCCTTAATAAATCCGTTACTTTCTTTTTCAAGATAGCCCAAGCTTGCTCAATAGGATTCAAATCCGGTGAATAAGGTGGTATTTATTCCTTAAAGCTAGTCGTCTTTTTTTAAAGTGACCTTAATCTGCTTTAAAGCTGCCCATACTGAAGGGACAGCACAATCAAAATGTGCCGCAATTTCCCGTAAAAAAGCGTCTGGATGAGCCTCTACAAAGGCTTTCAGTTCCTCTAAAGGAATCTTTTGCTTTTTGACGACTCGCTTTTTCCGATCTAAGTGTCCTTGTTCACGTAATTTCTTTTCCCAAGTGAAGAGAGTTCTGACGCCAACATCAAAAACTTTGGCTGCCTCGACATGGCTGTGTCCTTCTTTGATGTAATCTAATGCTCGTTGTTTAAAATCTGTACTATATGCCATAACTTTATTATAACATGCCCGTTTAAAACTAAGCAACTATATCATCAACATAAATAGATTTCTAACCCCTCAATTACTCTTTAAAAAATCTTCAATCTGAGAAGCTATTTCATTACTTTGATAATAGTACAAATCATGAGGCGCATTAACATACACAACTTGAACATTAGGCTGGTCGCTTGTCAATCTCTCTGCATAACGTTGCCACTCAGATTGGCTAAAGCTAGTACCATCACCATTAGAAACCATTAGTAAGACTGGAATTTTCGGATTGATACTTGAGGGAACTTTCTTAGCATTTTCCTTTACTAAACGGGATTCATGAAGCATAGCTTGTGGCATCAATTGCTTATAAGCTAGGAGTTTATATTGTTCTAGTTCATTTTCGGTCAGAGTTGGATTTTTTATATAAAAAGACTCAGGAAAGTAGCGTAATAAACCAATCTTGCTGCTCCAATATGCCACAGTGAACAAGGTCTGATTCTCCTTTAAATCTTCATAACTTGATGGCAGTACCCAACCAAGTCTTATCAAAGTTTTTACTTCATCAGGATACTTCTTCTGCCAAGCCAGACTCTCTAGACTAGCCGTGGAATGAGACGAAATAATAAAAGGACCTTTGACATTTGCTTGTGAAAGAGCTTGACGCATCTCAGATAAAACCTCCATCACATCTCTGGAATGATTGCTATCATCACTATAACCATACCCTACTCGTTCCACGATGACTACCTTATACCGTTTCGATAAGGATTCCGATACTTCTTTAAAGTCTAATATAGGAGAAGCAATACCAGCACCTGAGAGAACTACTATAGTCTCAGGTCCATCCCCTTCAACGTAAACCTTCATTTGATGTCCATTGACGAGAACTTGTTGCCCCATAGGTGTCAGTGAGGCTTGTTCCTTTTCTAAACTGATACGATGAAAGATAAATGTAGCAAGTAAGAACAAAAGAATGAAACTAAGAAAGCCAAGACTACATTGTTTTAGTTTTTTCATAGCATTATTGTACAAAAAATAGATCCTTTTAGCAGCTTAAGATTGATTATTCTACAGTAAATGAAGTAAACATTCTCACAACAAAACGCATAATATCAAGGATTTCAACACCTGATATTATACGTTTTTCTTATCTTACAAGATTTTTTGTTCGACTTATTTTTCTATTTAAATCGCTTCTGTCACAAAACTACGGCTTTCCAATACTTGGAGCATGGCGTTAGCTGTATCTAGGGCTGTAAAGAGGGGCACCCCGTGTTCAATAGCTGAACGACGAATCTGCTCACCATCTTCATCAGCAGTTCGTTTGGTTCCTACTGTGTTAACGATAGCTTGGATTCTTCCTTTGCGAACAAAACTTGGAATATCCTTATCGTCATCACCAATCTTACCAACAGGTTGGGCTTGCAATCCATGACTGGCAAAGAAGGCTACTGTCCCTTCTGTAGCGAGGATTCCATAGCCAATATTTTGGAAACGACGAGCCAAGTCCAAGGCTTCTTCTTTGGCATCATCAGCGATGGTAAATACAACGTTACCAAAGGTTGGCAAGTGTAAGTAAGAAGCTTCAAAGGCTTTATAGAGAGCTTTTTCCAAAGTAGTATCAGAACCCATAACTTCACCTGTTGACTTCATTTCAGGACCAAGCAAGCTGTCTACCTTAGCTAGTTTGGTAAAGGAGAAGACAGGTGCCTTGATATGAACGCGGGTGCTTTCAGGGTAAAGTCCATCTTGGTAGCCAAGTTCTTCAAGTTTTTGACCAAGAATGAGCTTGGTTGCTACTTGAGCCATAGGGATATTGGTCACTTTAGAAAGAAATGGAACCGTACGGCTGGCACGTGGATTGACCTCAATAACGTAGACTTTTTCATCCTTGATAACAAACTGGATGTTCATCATTCCAAGGCAGTTAAGACCGATTGCTAGGCGTTTTGTGTAGTCTGCGATTGTTTCTTGCACCTTTTGCGACAAGGTTTGTGGAGGATAAACGGCCATTGAGTCACCTGAGTGGACACCAGCTCGTTCGATATGCTCCATGATACCAGGGATGAGAACATTTTCTCCGTCTGAAATGGCATCAACTTCACACTCTTGTCCAACGATATAAGAGTCAACAAGAACTGGGTGGTCTGGACTAGCTTTAACAGCGGTACGCATGTAAGAGCGAAGGTCTTCTTCGTTTTCAACGATTTCCATGGCACGTCCACCAAGTACATAAGATGGGCGGACAAGAACTGGGAAGCCAATCTTGCGAGCTGCAAGAACTGCTTCTTCTTCATTGGTAGCCGTTTGTCCTGGTGGCTGTGGAATGTCTAAGTCTTTAAGGGCTTGCTCGAAGAGGTCGCGGTCTTCGGCACGGTCTAGGTCAGCGACTTGCGTACCAAGGATGGTCACACCTGCTTTTGCCAATGGTTCAGCAAGGTTAATGGCTGTCTGACCACCGAACTGAACGATAACCCCTTTTGGTTGCTCCAAGTCGATGACATTCATAACATCTTCGAATGTCAATGGCTCAAAATAGAGCTTGTCAGATACCGAGAAGTCTGTAGAAACGGTCTCTGGATTTGAATTCATGATGATGGCTTCATAACCAGCAGCTTGAATCGCCTTAACAGAGTGAACAGTTGCGTAGTCAAACTCGACCCCTTGCCCGATACGGATTGGACCTGAACCTAGGACCAGTACAGATTCCTTGTCAGACTTGATAGACTCATTTTCCCAACCATAGGTTGAATAGAAGTATGGTGTTTCAGAGTCAAACTCCGCCGCACAGGTATCAACCATCTTGTAAACTGGGACAATCTTATTTTTCAAGCGAAGTTGACGAACTTGGTCAGCTGTCATTTCCCAAAGTTCAGCAATCTTACGGTCTGAAAATCCATTGAGTTTGGCAGTTTTCAAAACGTCTAAATCTTGTGGATGGGCACCCAACTCCTGCTCTATTTCAAAGATATGCAAGAGTTTATCAAGATAGAAGATATCGATTTTTGTAAGCTCTGCAATTTCTTCTGGTGTGTAGCCACGGCGAATGGCTTCTGATACATAGAAGAGACGATCATCTTGGGCTTTAACAACTTTTTCAATCAAGGCATCATCAGGAACTGCTGCAAGCTCAGGTATTTCATTGTGGTGAACTCCAATTTCAAGTGAACGACAAGCCTTAAGAAGAGATTCTTCGATGTTTCGACCAATCGCCATGACTTCTCCAGTAGCCTTCATCTGGGTACCAAGACGGCGTTCACCCTTTTCAAACTTGTCAAATGGGAAACGAGGAATCTTGGCAACCACGTAGTCAAGGGCAGGCTCAAACATGGCATAGGTTGAACCTGTAACTGGGTTAATAACCTCATCCAAGGTCAAACCTACTGCAATCTTAGCAGCCAATTTTGCAATCGGATACCCTGTCGCCTTAGATGCCAGGGCAGAAGAACGCGATACACGAGGGTTTACTTCGATAACATAGTACTTAAAACTGTGTGGATCAAGGGCCAGCTGAACATTACATCCACCTTCAATCTTAAGGGCACGAATGATGCTCAAGCTCGCGTCACGTAGCATTTGGTTTTCATAGTCTGACATGGTTTGCGCAGGGGCAAATACAATGGAATCCCCTGTGTGAATCCCAACTGGGTCAAAGTTTTCCATGTTACAAACAACCAAAGCATTGTCAGCTGAGTCACGCATCACTTCGTATTCGATTTCCTTAAAACCTGCGATTGAACGCTCAATCAAACATTGGGTAACAGGTGACAACTTCAAACCATTTTCAGCGATTTCACGCAATTCTTCCTCGTTGCCACACATACCACCACCAGTACCACCAAGAGTAAAGGCTGGACGGACGATGACTGGGTAGCCAATTGTTGCTGCAAAGGCAACTG
>CAUUIG010000116.1:0-4480 GCA_963545095.1 uncultured Streptococcus sp. | reverse complement strand
TTGCGTGAGTTGAAAAACAAACCGCATCGTGTCTTCTTAGCAGGAGCAGTTGCAGAACAAGGATCTGTAGGTGATCTCTTCAGTACAGAAGTAGAAGAAAACGACCAGATTCTGCTTGTTCAATCCAACAAAGGAACAATCTATGAAAGCCGATTGCAAGACTTGAATCTGTCAGAACGGACTAGTAACGGAAGCTTCATCTCTGACACGATTTCGGATGAAGAAGTTTTTGACGCTTATATAGCTTATATAATTGTGAAATAGACAAGAAAATGATTGCTTAACATCTGTATTTATGTTACAATGAACATGTTTTAAGCGTAGTTTTAATGCTAAAGGAGTTTTGTATGTCTCAAAATAAGCAAGATAAAGGATTTCATTTTTCTATTTGTAAGCGTAGTGTTGGAGTATGTGGCGTTGCCATTGCAACATTTTTACTAGGTTCTGGACTGATTTTTCAATCAAATGTAGTAAAAGCGACAGAACCAAGTGTAGCTGCAGTTTCTGGTGAAAACATTGCTGCTCACAAACCTGCAAGTCAAAGTTCAATTGCGTATGGAGGAGAAGCGTCTAGAGCGGTTGATGGCAATCGTGATAACGCATGGAGCCACCGTTCCGTTACCCATACAGATTTTCAAGATCATTCTTGGTGGAAAGTTGATTTAGAGAAAGAAGAATCAGTAGGAACTGTTCGTATTTACAATCGTGGAGATGGGGATGTAGCAAAGCGTTTATCTAATTTTGATGTTATTTTGTTGGATAAAGCTGGAAATGAAGTAACTCGTCAACATATCGATAGCTTAAACAATCAACCAACAATTGATGTTCAATTCTCAGGAGTTAACGCACGATATGTTAAAGTGGAGCTAAATAATTCAAAAACACCACTTAGCTTAGCAGAAGTCGAAGTGTATCGCACTGTAAAAGACAAGAGTGCAACAAGCAATAAATCAGAAAATAGATCAAAAACAGATTTTACTGCTGAACTCAATCACTATTTGTTTGATTTGAATTATGATAAAACAGATATTTTAACTAGACGAGGTGAGGCGCTAGAAAATTACACTAATACAAGCACAAGGCAACAAGGGAATGAGTTTGTGGTTGTAGAGAAAGTGAAGAAGAGTCTTTCCAATGGTTCTTCTGATGTTGCCATTAATAGCAATGGGGATATTTACCTAGGTGCTTTGTTTAAAGCAAATCAAGACCTTCTAGAAAATAAACCACAGCAAATTAGTTTAGATCGAAGCAAAGGTAGAATTAGTGTTGATTTACCAGGAATGGTAGGCGGAGATAGCTATGTAGATGCTAATCCAACTGTAAGTGGTATGCAGGAAGGTGTGAATACCTTGTTAAATCGTTGGCATGAAAAATATGCTGCGAAAAATCCTGCTCCAGCACGTATGCAATACGAATCAACTTCTGCTTACAGCATGAATCAGTTGAAAGCAAAATTTGGAAGTGATTTTGAAAAGATTGGAGTTAATTTAAAAATTGACTTTGAGGCTGTGAACAAGGGTGAGAAACAAATTGAGGTCGTCGATTTTAAACAAATTTACTATACTGTAAACTTTGATGCTCCAAAAAATCCGTCAGATGTATTTGCCCAAGGAGTAACGGTTGATCAATTGAAAGCACGTGGAATTGATGAAAAGACACCTCCTGTATATGTATCAAGCGTTTCATATGGACGTCAAATGTATGTCAAATTTGAAACAACAAGCAAGAGTACAGAGTTGAAAGCAGCTATCGATGCTGTAATTAAGGGAGTACCGATTAAAGCCGAATCTGAATGGGCGCGTGTCTTGAAGGATACCAAGGTAACAGTATCAATCGTAGGAGGAAATGCTGATAGAGCTGGACGTGTTGTGACAGGCACAGTAGAAGATTTGAAGAGTTTGATTCAAGAAGGAGCTGCTTTTAGTACACAAAACCCTGCTGTTCCAATTTCTTATAAGACTGCATTCTTGAAAGATAATCAAGTGGCCACAATTCAAAGCAATACAGACTATATTGAAACGAAAGTCACTTCATACAAAAATGGTTTCCTCAATTTACATCATAAGGGAGCCTATATCGCTCGTTACTATGTTTACTGGGATGAAGTAACTTATGACAAGGATGGCATCGAAAGCATCCGCTCACGTCAATGGGAAGATAATGGTAAAAGTAGAACAGCTGGTTTCCAAACTGAAATTCAATTTAGAGGAAATGTGCGTAATATACGCGTGAAGATTCAAGAAAAAACAGGTCTTGTTTGGGAACCATGGCGTACAGTATATAATCGTAGTGATTTGCCTCTTGTTCAAAAACGTACCATTATTAATTCAGGTACAACAATCAGACCAAAATACGATGAAAAAGTTGAAAACAACTAGTTTTTCACTTGTAAAAGGAATCAGTTCTAAGGGCTGGTTCTTTTTATTGAAGAAATTTTCTGAAAATTACAAAATATACTTGCTATTTTAGAAAAATAGTGTAGAATATAAGAAATAGGTTTTTAGAATAAGGAGTGGAATATGACAGTAACGATTGATTGGGAAAACCTTGGTTTTTCCTATATGAAATTACCTTATCGCTATATTGCTCATTTTAAAAATGGACAATGGGATCAAGGAGAGCTTACAGAGGATGCAACTTTGCATATTTCAGAGTCTTCTCCAAGTCTTCACTATGGACAACAAGCATTTGAAGGTTTGAAAGCTTATCGTACTAAGGATGGCGGTGTTCAACTGTTTCGTCCTGACGAAAATGCTAAACGCCTGCAACGTACTTGTGATCGTCTCTTGATGCCACAAGTTCCGACAGAAATGTTTGTAGAAGCTTGTAAGGCAGTTGTTCGTGCCAATGAAGAATATGTACCTCCATACGGAACAGGTGGAACCTTATATCTTCGCCCTCTTTTGATTGGTGTCGGAGATATTATTGGGGTAAAACCAGCAGAAGAGTACATTTTCACCATCTTTGCTATGCCAGTTGGAAATTACTTTAAGGGTGGATTGGTTCCAACCAACTTCTTGATTCAGGATGAATACGACCGTGCCGCTCCAAATGGTACAGGTGCGGCTAAGGTTGGTGGAAACTATGCTGCCAGTCTCTTGCCAGGGAAATTGGCGAAATCACGTCATTTCTCAGATGTTATCTACCTAGACCCATCAACTCATACAAAGATTGAAGAAGTCGGTTCAGCTAACTTCTTTGGAATTACAGCTGACAATGAATTTGTAACACCATTGAGTCCATCTATCTTGCCATCTATTACCAAGTATTCCTTACTTTATTTGGCAGAACATCGCTTGGGCTTAACTCCTATTGAGGGTGATGTTCCAATTGATAACCTTGACCGTTTTGTAGAGGCAGGTGCCTGTGGTACAGCAGCGGTTATTTCTCCAATTGGAGGTATTCAACACGGTGATGATTTCCATGTATTCTATAGTGAAACAGAAGTAGGTCCTGTGACTCGTAAACTATATGATGAATTGACAGGAATTCAGTTTGGTGATATTGAAGCGCCAGAAGGTTGGATTGTAAAAGTAGATTAAAATAAACAAAAGGAGATTTTTGATGAAATCGAAAAAGTGGCTCTTAACAGCAGGAGTGGTCCTGAGCACAACAGCTCTTTTAGTGGCTTGTGGAAAAGCTGATAAAGAAGCAGATGCACCGACAACATTTTCATATGTCTATGCAGTAGATCCAGCATCTTTGGACTATAGTATAGCGACTCGTACATCTACAACAGATGTCATCGGGAACGTGGTTGATGGCTTGATGGAAAACGACCAGTACGGAAATGTTATTCCTTCCTTGGCTGAAGATTGGTCTGTGTCCAAAGATGGTTTAACTTATACCTATAAACTTCGTAAAGGAGTTAAATGGTACACTTCTGAGGGTGAAGAATATGCCGAAGTAACAGCCCATGACTTTGTAACAGGATTGAAACACGTAGCTGACGGTAAGTCAGACGGTGTCTCTCTCATCCAAAATTCAATTAAGGGTTTGGATGCCTACATGACTGGTGAGACTAATGATTTCTCTACAGTTGGTGTCAAAGCCTTGGACGATTACACAGTTGAATATACTCTAAACAAACCAGAAAGCTTCTGGAACTCTAAGGTCACAACAGCAACGATGTTGCCTGTAAATGAAGAGTTTTTGAAGGCATCAGGTAAAGATTATGGAGCAGTTACTCCAGCAGGGATTCTCTACAATGGTCCTTATATCTTGAAGACCTTGACTTCTAAATCGTTGATTGAATACGAGAAAAATCCAAACTACTGGGATAAAGAAAAGGTAAAAATCGAGAAGATTAAATTGACTTACTATGATGGTTCTGACCAAGAATCCTTGATCCGTAGTTTCTCTTCTGGTGCCTATACGACAGCTCGTCTCTTCCCAAGTAGTTCAAACTTTGCTTCAACTTTAGAGCAATACGGAGATAAAATCACTTATAGCCCACAGGACTCAAGTAGTTATTACTTCA
>CAUUIG010000115.1:0-4618 GCA_963545095.1 uncultured Streptococcus sp. | reverse complement strand
CACAAGCAAGAAAAAACACAAAAATCGCAACGCTGGAAAACAACGTTCGAGATAAAGCTACGTAAATTATCCAATAATTAAAAAACGAATGAATGATAAATAGTTTTCATCAACTAGATATCATCATTCGTTTTTATTATCTACCGTTACATCTTATACTAATCAAAAAAGTTAAATAGTTTAAAAGCTCACATATAAAAACTATTCAATCATAAATTAACAAGTAACTCGCTATGATTTAATACACTTCACAGTTATTAAAACTTCTGCTCCCTCGTCTCTATTTCTAAGCTCAACTCGGCCTTTGTGTAGTTTTGCAACTCTACATACAAAACTAAGTCCAATACCATAATGTTGCTCTTTAACCGATCTAGCTTTATCCATACGATAAAAGAGCTTCCCAAAATGATTTAAAACTTCCTCTGGAAATTCAGAGCCATTATTCCATATGCCTATTTTCAATTCCTTCCCCTCTTGCTCTACCCTAATGTTAATTTTAGGATTCTGTTTATCGGCGTATTCCAAAGCATTTGTTAAAATATTTTGTATGGCACGAATCAGAAGAGATGGATTTATATAATAGTTTTCAGTTCCTTTCACATTTTGTTCAAAAGAAAACTTCATCTGATTTTTTATCAAAAAAGAGACTTCTTTCTCTAATTCATTGATAAAATCTGAAGAGGAATACTCCGTCCAACCTGTCTCATCATCATAATAGGTTTTAGAGTAGTGAATCAATTGATTGAAATAATCTAGTAACTGTTGACTAGCTCTTTCTATATCTGCTAAGCATTCTTGAGATTGGTCGTTTTCAGTTATCGCCTGCAAAAATTCTACATTTCCCCTAATAATGGTTAAGGGTGTCTTTAAATCATGAGAAGCTGCTGAAACCTGAAACATCAAATCTTCTTTCTGCTGTTTCTCATCAACTATTAATTGTCGAATTCTATCTTGCATCACAATAATCCGATTTCCTGTCTCACGAAATTCTTTAACCGTTAAACTTTCTGTACATTCCCTCTTCACCCACATACTATTTTCATAAATCAAAGTCATTTCATAACTCAGTTTTTTCAACAATTTTCCAATGTGATAACTTATTAGAATAATCAATAAAACACAAATATATATCCATGATGACACATTGAAAAAAATTGATAGAACACCACTATTGTTTAAAGGTTTCCCATCTTCGTTTATTTGTATAGATACTGAAGCTAAGGGAATAAGATAGGCCATTAGTAAGCCAAGACTAAACTGCCAAATAATTCTCCAACAGGTTTCTCGAATTAATTGTCTAAAACTTTTGATTCTACCCATTGATATCCTCCACCGTATAAGGTTTTAATTGGATTTAATTGATAAGGTTTCAGCTTTTGACGAATTTGATAAATGTACTCTGAAACCGAACGTAAAAGCGCTTCTGAACTTTGTGGATATAGATAATTATAAATTTCCTCAATAGAATATATTTTACTTGGGTTGCTTGCCAAAAGATTCACTATGTCAAATTCTCTCCTTGTCAGAGCAATCTTATCATCGTTTACAAATAGTTCCTTACTATCCGTATATAGTATAAGCTTCCCAATCTTTATTTGATGAATATTTCCTTTAATCCGTTCTTCACGACGTAGGTGCATTTTAACACGTGCTAACAATTCTTGCATACTAAAGGGCTTCATAATATAATCATCAGCACCTGCATTAATTCCAGCTACTAAATCTTCATCCATATCCTTGGCAGTTATAAAACAGATAGGAACAGTTATCTGCTCGCGAATCATCTGACAGATTTCTAAACCACTAACAGGCATCATAATATCTAATAAAATCAAGTCAAATCCTGTAAAATCACAAAGATCAATCTCTTCTATCTTATTTCGTATGACTACTTCATATTTTTCATATTCTAGTACTTTTTTTATTAGGCGAAGAATAGCAAGATCATCATCTACAACCAAAATTTTATAAGCCATAACTCACCCTCCTGAATATATTATAGCACTAACTGAGAAAAAGACAGGATATCCCCTGTCTTTAGCGTACATTTTTTCCTATAAGTATCAATGTAGCAAATAGAAAAACAATTAATAACCAAACTATTTGTATCCCTAAGCCTTGCCACACTGGATAATAAAGAGACAATGGATAGGTATAAAAACAATTCATACTAGCCAGTAATGGTAAATTTCTAAAAAAAGAACTGAATTGTAATAACATTTGTCCCAAGCCCAATAAAAGGGATAAACTTATTCCCAAAATTAAGATAAAAGACTGGGAAATAAATACAAAAATACCACTTAAAAGAGCGAAGGTTAGAATAGAAATACAAGCTGGAAATAGGATTGTTAGAACATGTTTAATATCGCTCAAAAGATTGATATTGTAGTATCCTTGGGCGATTAGTATACATAATGATACTACAGCGACCAATAGGATAATTTCAATACATAATAGAATAGCTAGTTTAGATATTATAAATTTCAAACGATTTGGACATGTAAGAAAACTGGTACGAAGGCTAGAACCTGTAAATTCTTGACCTATAAATAGAACCGCTAGACTAACGAAACCTGCCTGTCCTAAATAGAGACTTTGCAGTAGCTGTTCCAAAACAAACTGTAGAGTCAACTGGTCTGGCTTATCATTTAAAAAAATAACTAACGCTGGAACACACAGTAATAGAGCACCTATAATCAACCAGTGCCAAGGATTCATCATAAACTTGAGATACTCACTTTTAAGTTGCTCTTTCAACTTATTCACCTCCTCCAATATCTGATTTAAGTAATCGGTAGATTGCTAAAGCCAAGAATGAGAAGTTCCAACAAAGTAACAATAAAATATTTTGTAAACTATTATGCTCTAAAATTTGAGGAGATGTAGCAATTAATCCTTGCCCCAATGCAACTGGAAGAAATTTTGCAACCGATATATAGTTTGCTAAGAATGTTCCTAAATTGTAGACTTGGGGAAGCAAAAATAATAGAGGAACAATGGCTGTTTTAAATGTCAAAGCCATAATATAGGCCAGCAGTCCCAACAAAGTCCAAGCTATACTGGCTAAAAATATACAGAACCAAACTGTTCCATTTAGTGAAAAAAGCAATAAGCCATCTTGTCCTAAAACATAATGTGTCATGTTAATCGTAAGGAATATCGATAGAAAGGAAATGAAAAAAGAAAATACAAGCCAAACTAATGTTTTTGAAACTAGGAAAGTACTTCGATTTGTAATAGAGAGGATGCTTGTACGAATAGCAGAGCCTTTGTACTCCTCGGCACCGTAAATTGAGCCTAGGATAATCATAATAAAAACACCAAATAAAGTGACATCAAAACCTAAAAATTCAATAGGAGGTATAGCTTCTGCTAACTCTGGATTTGTCTCTGGTGTAGCATGGATACCAACTGAAACAATTTGAGAAGCACCAATATTTGCTAAAAACGTTTGAAATACCAGTATCAAGAATAATACAACATGAGTAGCTCTCCTATAAAGCAATTTCAATATTTCAGAATGAAGAGAGTATATAAGTGCCATGTCACTTTCCTCCCTCTGTTAAACTAAAGAAGACTTCTTCTAGTGAAGAAAGATTTTTCATCACTTCTTGTAAAGTGCCTTTTATAAGAACTTTTCCTTTATTTATGATAACTACATCATCTGTTACTGCTTCCACTTCCGATAATATATGAGATGATAGCAAGACTGTCTTCCCTTCTTGAGCTTGTTTTTTTATAAACTCTCTAAACCACCGAATTCCTCTTGGATCCAACCCATTTGTCGGTTCATCCAATATCAGATATTGAGGATTTCCTAATAGAGCTGTTGCAATTCCTAATCGTTGTCCTTCTCCTAATGATAATTTCCCAATTTTAGATTTTTTCTTATGGCTAATATCCACCATATCCAAGACTTGATCAATTCGCTGACTGGATATCCCATTACTAGCAGCAACAATTTTCAAATGTTGATAAACAGTCCGATCATCAGGAGCACCTACACTGTCAAATGAAGCTCCTACAGTCTTTAGGGGAAATTTTAATTCCTTATAAGTCTGATCTCCAATTTTGGTAAGACCAGATGTTGCTTTGTCTAATCCTAATAAAATACGTAATGTTGAACTTTTACCAGCTCCATTTGGACCCAGGAAAGCAGTCACTCTACCTGCTTTTGCTTCAAAAGAAATATCTTTTAAAATTTGAGTTTGGCCATATGACTTACATAAATTTTTAATGGTAATACTTTGTTCCATGATGTTCTCCTATTCTATTTAATATTTCTAAAGTAACTATATCTTACACATTCTTTTTCGGATTTTTTTCAGAATTTAGAGAGTAAAAAAGATTTATAGTCAATGAAAATCAAAGAGCAAACTAGGAAGCTAGCCGCAAGCTGCTCAAAACAGTGTTTTGAGGTTGTGGATAGAACTGACGAAGTCAGTAACCATACCTACGGTAAGGCGACGCTGACATGGTTTGAAGAGATTTTCGAAGAGTATAAAATTTTGTTTTATTTAATTATATATATTTGTGTAAACTTAAAAGCCCGATGTTTCCATCGAGCCCACTGAAAAAGTCATCACTTGATGGCTTTTTTGTTATACTAGAGATGAGG
>CAUUIG010000114.1:0-4643 GCA_963545095.1 uncultured Streptococcus sp. | reverse complement strand
TAACTGTTACTTGAGCCCTATCTGAATCAACTGCTACAGCTGGGGCATCTGGCGTCACTTCCTTAGCTGGAAGGTTGCCGCTAGCTGCACTACTTAGATCACTATTACCATGTTTCGCTGTGGCACTAATCACTGTGTTGGCATCTGCAGCGTTATGCGCTACCGTCACGACACCTGTGTTGGCATCGATGCTTACGCCGTCCTTAGAAGTTGCTAGGCTCCATGTTGAGCCTGTCTTCGTTGCGACTAGCTTGTCATTACCGACACTGACTTCAAGACGATCCGCATTAGCACTTGGAGTAACTGTTACTTGAGCCCTATCTGAATCAACTGCTACAGCTGGGGCATCTGGCGTAACTTCCTTTAACTGTTCCTTAGCGTTTAATAAATCCAAAGATAATCTTTTATATTCTGCTGTTGTTTTTAAATCACTGGATTTCAATAAAGCATCGATCTCATTTAATTTATTTTCATAATTGCTAGCACTATCACCTGTCTTTTGACTTTTATCTGTAGACTCTGTTTCTTTTAATTTATTATATATTCTCTGCAAGAGATTCTTAGCTAGGTTACTCGTATCCTGACTAATACTAAATTCTAATCCAGAAATAGGAAGCGCATAATGGTTATGAGGCGATTGATATCCCATTCCTAAACGTTGATTATCAGCAGAACTAATACGAACAGTATAATCTGTTACTCCTTTTGGTAGAACAATATTTTTACTTGTGAATGTCCCTGGTGTTCCATTTGGCTTGTTCGCCTCCTCTGCCATTTTTGCTTCAACTTGCTTTTTATCTAGTGTCTTATTATTATATAAATTTCTTAGATACTCTGTCTTATTCTTATCTCCGTCTCTCGCCGGTGTTATAATTGCATCGTCATCCTTCTTATTATCTGTTGGGGAAAAAGTTTTAGTATAAATTGTTTTCTTCACCCCATTTTCATCAATCATAACTTCTACTTTATATTTTGCTTTTCCTCCATTGATATCACCAGAATACCCTGTCTTAAAGGAAATTTTTACTGTAGAACCAGTTTCAGATGAATAGGCTTTAAATGTCTTTTCAATACCATTAAATCCCTTAACACCTTTTGCAATTCCACCTCCTTCCCTATCTTCTTTATACGGTTGACCATCAAATGTTGGTTCCTCTTGGTCCGCTAAAGTTCTAACTTTTGATAGAAATAGCATATAATCACCAGTTCGATCAAATGCTTGTTCTCTAACATAGGTGTCATAATAGTATTCTCGATTTCTTGTGATTGTACGAACAGTATTTACTGTTTCTAATGGAAAAACTCCACCTTCTGTTTTTCTTGCAATTGCAAATTTTCCTGTTTCTCCATTTTCTGTTACAGCTTTCCACCCAGCAAATTCATTAATTTCATTAACTGCTCCTTTTTCTACTTTTTTAGAGTTACCAACAGTGTCCATATCTCTAATTTTGTCATTATTTTCAACCGAATCTTCCAATTCATTTAGTTTTGCTTTCAATTCATCCAGACTAGCTCCCTCTGCTGGCGCTTCAAATACTTTGTTTGCAGAAGGATCATCATTAGTGGTAGAACTATCCATCCCACTATCTGGATTTGATCTACGAACTCGTTTCAAAACCGCAGGTTTCTCTTGATTTTCCTCAGTATTTAATGTTGTTGGAGTATCAGTAGGAATCACTGATTCCCTATTTTCTTTTTCAGATTTAGCAAGAGGT
This sequence comes from uncultured Streptococcus sp., assembly GCA_963545095.1. Taxonomy (GTDB): domain Bacteria; phylum Bacillota; class Bacilli; order Lactobacillales; family Streptococcaceae; genus Streptococcus. Next base: position 2,928 of record CAUUIG010000114.1, on the reverse strand, counting down.
TGATTGTTTTGTTCTACAGAATTTTTTTTATCAGCCTCTGTACTTCCTTCATTTGTTTTAGATACAGTCGATATACTTTCATCTCTATTTGGGCTTGTAACTTCCAAAATAGCTTCATTTGTAGAATGCTGTTGCTCGGATGCCTCTACAGCACCATTTCCTAGAAACATCAAAAGAGCTGCTACAGCTACTGAAGCTGCACCAAAACTTACTTTACGAATAGAAAAACGTAATTGTTTTTCACGATTGTGATTATCTTTATAAAACATCTGATTTCCTCCATGTTAAATATCTTATTATATTCTATAATACTCTTCTTATCAAATAAATCAATAGATTATTTTCAAAATTTTTTACCAGAAAACCAACTCTATCCGTATATATATATATATATATACGGATAGATAGTCCTTTTATTTTATAATTATTATATTTGATGCAAATAAAGAACTATTGTCTGAAAAATTACGTTTTTATAACATTTTCGAATTTCAAAAAATTATAATATTCAACTTGTTCATTTTTATATTTTATCCCCTGATTTCTATGGAGTCTACTTTGTTACAAAAAAGTATCATCTATAATGAAAACCATCAAATTCACATTAAAAAATCTTTTCAAGGCTATACAAACAATCTTTAAAATCAGCAAAAACGCATAGTATCAGTTGTCTAAAAAACTTGATATTATGCGTTTTATTATTAAAAGATTTTCTTTCTTATTTTTGATTACATGAAGTGATAATTAAGTGGGAATAGAAATCTAACACCTTTTTTAAAACTCGCTCTTCCTATCGAACGCTTTCGATTTTCCAACTATTCCAACCCTTAAAGCGTATAGCCCCTTGCTGGTCAGTTCGATGTACTTTGCTATTGATACCTTCCAGTCGTGTCAAGGTTTCCTGATGGGGAAGTTTCGTTCGATTGTTCTTTCCAACTGAAATGAGAGTCATATCTGGTTTCAGTTTTTCTAGAAAGGCTGAACTTGATGATTTTTTATTGCCATGTTGACCAGCTTTCAAGACATCCACTTCTAGGTCAGGATACTGCTTCAGCAATGCCTTCTCCCCCTTCTCCTCCAAATTTCCTGTGAAAAGAAAGTGCTTATCCAAAAGTTTCCCATACAGAACCAGGGAATCATCGTGTCCTCCATCTCCAATTTTCCTTGGAGATAAGACCTCTAACTGACTTCCAAAAATTGGCAAGTTCTCTCCCACTATCACACTATGTACCTTAGTTTGAGTCGCCTGTAGTTCTGCCACAAATTCCTTCTGTTTCAGACTACCTTTTGACACTAAAATCTCCCCTACATGAAAAGCCTTGGTCACCTCCAACAAGTCTCCAACATGCTCCTTGTCTGTGTTGGTCAAAATTAGCTGGTCAACCTTGGCTACTCCTCGACTTTTTAGATAGGAAATCAAGGTTCGCTGGGCATTGCTGGTCATCGCCTTTTCTTGCCATTTTTCGATTTTCTTACTAGACTCTGCCTTGCCACCTACATCTATGAGAATAGTTTTACCAGTTACATCCCGTAGGAAAATACTTTCGCCCTGCCCAACATCCAGCATGGTGATTTCATTTTCCAGTGGATACTTGGTAAGGAAAAAGAGACCTGTAATCAATAAGCTCAATACTGTTAGCCTTTTAATGTTTTTCCTCAAATCATAAACTAAAGCCAAAGAAATTAATAGTAGTATCAACAGCCATGCATTGAGTTGTCCAAAGACCAGAGGCCTACTTGCCACCTGCGACACCAAGCGAATAATGCCCTCCAACCATTCAAAAATAAAATTCAGCTGAATGACTGGATAGAGAAAGGAAAAGGCAAATAAGATAGACAAGAGCGGTAAGAAAACCAAGTCAAATAGAAAGGAAAAGACAAAGGTCAAAAGGATGGACCAAGGCTGAAATTCTGCAAAATAGAAGGATAAAATGGGTAATATTCCCAAGGAAATGACTAGACTTTCTCTGGCAACAGCCTTGAGCCCCTCTCCTTCTTTGCTGGTCATGGTCAAGATAAAAGCATAAGCACATGACAAAACTCCTCCTGCAGTTAGGAAAAAGTTGGGCATGATAATAAAGAGTACAAGCACCGTCAAGGCAAAATTATCCAAGCCCTTAACACCATGTTGAGCCAGTAACTTTTGCAAGAGACTGCGAATGACCGAAGCTGAAAATCCTGTCAGCCCTGCATAGATAAGGGAAAAGGGATAAATCATCCACTTCAACTTTTCTTGGGTCAAGCCCAATCGTAAAAGAAGTTTCTTAAAGCCATCCATGAAAAAACCTACCTGCATGCCCGACAAGGCAAAGAAGTGGATAATTCCTAGACTAGAATAAAGCTCATTCATCTCCTCAAAGTCAGTGTCCAGATGTCCTAATAGAAGCCCCGTCATGTAATTGCGCATAGGGTCTGGAAAATGCGTCTTAATCCAAACTACAGCCTTTCGGCGTAAGCTGGACAGGTTTTCACCTATATCCCAACTGCTAACCTTTTGAAGTGACTGGATTTTTTTGATATTGAGAGTCTGGTAAATTCCCTGAGTTTTCAGATAGGCTTGGTAGTTAAAACCACCAAAATTCCTCTTCCCTTCTGGCTCCGAAACCTTCCCTTCTAGTTCTATATCATGAAGTGCTGTTAAAGCTTGAAATTGTTCTTTCTCCTCCTCAGATTGGAGTTTATAATAGACTTGAAAAATGCGTCCATCAGACTTGCCCCGAAAGGATAGACTATCGCCATTGACCTTAATAGTGTCAGGCAGAATCCGCACCCTTTCAACAGAATCCGCCAGATTTTGACTAGCTTGACTCTGTTGCCAATTTTGAAACAGAAACCAAAAACCAAAGACTCCAAAAATCACTAGAACTTTTCCAGCAGATTTCCAAGGAAATTGGATAAAGAGACAGACTAGCAGAAAAACAAAGCCCA
>CAUUIG010000113.1:0-4673 GCA_963545095.1 uncultured Streptococcus sp. | reverse complement strand
GGAAGTTAGTCTAAGACGAATTTCCACTGATTTCACGCGTTTTTCTCATACTAAAAGCTAGGTTGTGGGAAACTGGAAGTTAGTTTTAGAAGTTACCGTTTTTCTAAACTCAGCAAGTATTTCTTCTTTTGTAATTTCATTCTGACGAAAACGAGCTAAAGCTTGGGTTGGATTGTCATCAGTCTGAACACCATAGATAAAATTAAAATGGTGTTGTAATTCATCTGGATTTTCCCGATTTTGAAAGACAAATTCCGCAAAATCTAAATCTGACTCTGACTTTTTATGTTTTGCAAAATAGTGACAATGATAGACAGGGTTCTTAAAAATTTCTACAAAATTTGAAATACGAAATTCTACTATAATTAGAATCTATACATAGCTTACTTCTGGTCATTTAAAACGAGCATTATTTTCCAATGCGTATATACATTAAGTAAATCAGCCCCAAGGTAGAAAAAATTCTAACTAGTAGGTTAAAATTACTAGTTAGCCTAAAAAAGAGAGCAATATTCAACTGTTCTCCACGATAAATCTGTTAAAAAGAAAAACCCTGCCAAATTAATTTTTGGTAGGGTTTTTGGTAGGAAACTAAATTAATTTATCAGTTTCTAAAATGTGTTCACGATTCTAAAAGGCTGATACTATAGTATTCCGAATTCTAATTGGTATATACCTCTTATTTAAGAGTAACTGAAGCTCCAGCTTCTTCCAATTTAGCTTTGATTTCTTCAGCTTCTGCAGTTGCAACGCCTTCTTTGATGACACCTGGTGCACCATCAACAAGTTCTTTAGCTTCTTTAAGACCAAGACCAGTGATTTCACGTACAACTTTGATAACGCCAACTTTTTTGTCGCCTGCAGATGTCAATTCAACGTCGAATGAATCTTTAGCAGCACCAGCGTCAGCAGCACCAGCTGCAGCAACAGCTACAGGAGCAGCTGCAGTTACACCAAATTCTTCTTCGATAGCTTTTACAAGGTCGTTCAATTCAAGGATTGAAGCTTCTTTAATTTCAGCAATAATGTTTTCAATGTTCAATGCCATTGTTATTTCCTCCAAATATGTTTTTAAATTTATAATAGATTTTTCGTAGCTAGGCTACGCTGCGTAGCTTAAGATTAAGCTGCGTCTTCTTTGTTGTCTGCAACCGCTTTGACTGCAAGAGCAACGTTGCGCACTGGCGCTTGAAGTACAGAAAGGAGCATAGAAAGAAGTCCTTCGCGGTTTGGAAGAGTTGCAAGAGCAAGAATCTCTTCTTTAGATGCGACAGCGCCTTCGATTGCACCACCTTTGATTTCAAGTGCTTCAGCGTTTTTAGCAAAGTCGTTCAAGATTTTCGCTGGTGCGATAACATCTTCGTTAGAAAATGCTACTGCAGATGGTCCAACAAATACTGATGCAAGTTCTTCAAGACCAGCTTTTTCAGCTGCACGACGCAAGATTGAGTTTTTAATGACTTTATACTCAACTTCGCTTCCACGAAGCTCACGACGAAGAACTGTATCTTGCTCAACTGTCAAACCACGAGCGTCAACAACGACGATAGATGCAGCAGCTTTCATTTTTTCAGCTACTACGTCAACTAGTTCCGCTTTTTTAGCAATAATTGCTTCACTCATTAGTGTGTTCACCTCCGTTATTATTTTGCTTGGGGAATTTTTCCAAAAGAAAAACGCGCCCAAACCTAGACACGAAAGTACAATACGCTTCTTTTTACATGATACGTTTTGTCCTCGGTAGGATATTTATGAGTCGAGCTCCCCTACTGTCTTAGGCAGTTTTTTCAAACCGTATATAAGTATAGCATAGTCAAAAAAAGAATGCAAGATTTTTGCAAACTTTTTTTAAAATTTTTTCGTGATTTTTCTTTTAAAGTTCTACTGTCAGTACTTGACCTTGCTTAACAACTTGTTCTCCGGCAATATAGACATCATCAACATCACTGGCTTTGACTGCATAGACAAGGTGAGAAAGCATATTTTCCCGGGGTTGAAGATGGATTTTCCCTTGTGGTTGAATGACTAGGAAATCAGCCTGCTTGCCAACTTCTAGACTACCAATCTCTTCATCCATTCCCAACACCTTAGCTCCTTCGATTGTCAGAGCCTTGAGAACTGTTTCGATAGGAAATTGGCTGGCATCTCCACTTTTCATCTTCTGAAGAAGGGCTGCAGTCCTTCCTTCCTCAAACATATCTAGATTGTTATTGGAAGCAACCGAGTCTGTCGCAATTCCGACTGCTACTCCTGCTTTTTGCAGTTGAATGATAGGAGCGATTCCTGAGGCCAGTTTGAGGTTGCTGATAGGATTGTGGGCGATAGCCACTTGAGAGGTTGCCAAACGTTCAATTTCTCGCTCGTTTAATTCGACCCCATGAGCAAAGACAGACGGATGATCTAAGTAACCCAATTCTTCTAGAAAGGCGAGGGGGCGTTTGCCGTAGCGTTTCAGGAGAATTCCTGACTCCTCCTTGGTCTCCGCCACATGGATATGGATGGGAATGTCCAGCTCTTTTGCCATTTCCAAGCTCTCTTCCAGCAAATTTTTACTACAGCTGTAGGGAGAATGTGGGGCTACCATAACCTTGAAATTTGGATTTTTATATCCAATAATTTCTTCAATGATAGCTCGAGTTCTGGCTATGGTCTCAGCAGTTGTTTCTGTATCTAAAGAAAAGAGGGTAGGTGAGAAATAACAACGCATCTTAGAATCTTTCACTGCCTGATAAATCTGCTCAATATCCACACCATTGGGATTATACATATCATTAAAGGTTGTTGTTCCTGACTGGAGCATCTCTGTCAGAGCTTCTTTGACCGCCTTGGTAGTCATGTCGGGAGTAAACTCAGCTTCTGCTGGCCAGATATAGTCATTGAGCCATTCATGGAGATTGCTATCATCTCGAATCCCTCTCAAACCTGTCATAGCAGAATGAGTGTGGCAATTGACCAAACCAGGCATAATCCAGGCTCCCTGATAGTCTATAATCTGCTCAGCTTGCTCTAAAATCTCTGACTTCTCTTGACCAACATAGACGATTTGAGAATCCTTAACTGCTAAGATTCCATTCAAATAAACATGGAAATCTTGGTCACAAGTCACGATATTTACATGCTGATAGACTTTCATTCTAGACTCCTTTTCTATAAGACAATTTACAGTGAATAATTTTTCTAGCTATTGTAACAAAAAAGTCACCCGAAGGCAACTTTTTTTGTCCATAAGATTTCAAAATAGAAAGGATTATTCAGAGCTAAAAGCTGCAGCTTGCTGCATTTGGTAATACTTGCCTTTTCTAGCCATGAGGTCATGATGGTTACCATATTCCACGATGTCGCCATCCACCAAGACAAGAATCAAATCCGCATCTTGAATGGTTGACAAGCGGTGGGCAATGATAAAACTTGTACGCCCCTTCATGAGTTTAGCAAAGGCATCCTGTACCAGCACTTCTGTCCGTGTATCGATGGAGGACGTCGCCTCGTCTAAGATAAGAATCTTAGGGATAGCTAGAAAGACTCGGGCGATGGTCAAGAGCTGGGCCTGACCGACAGAGAGAGATTCTCCTGCATTTTCCAACTTAGTATCGTATCCTTGTGGCAACTGTTGGATGAAAAAGTCTGCATTGGCCGCTTTGGCAGCAACAATCACTTGCTCCCGACTTGCATCAGGATTTCCAAAGGAAATATTGTCATGAATGGTCCCTTGCTTGAGCCAGGTTTCTTGGAGCACCATCCCAAACTGCTGTCTCAATGATGCTCGGGTATAGTCGTAAATGGAACGACCATCCAGCAAGATATCTCCTGAGTTAATAGGGTAAAAACGCATGAGGAGATTGATAAGAGTTGATTTTCCAGCACCTGTCGGACCAACTATGGCTACCTTGCTACCAGCTGGAATATCAATAGATAAATCCTTAATCAAAATCTTTTCAGGATGGTAGCCAAAAGAGACATGTTTAAAGGAAATTGCTCCCTTAACTTGGTCACTGGTCAACTTTTCCTTACCACTTTCAGCCACCTCAGGACTCTCTAAGACTCCATAAACACGCTCTGCGCAAGCGAGAGCACTTTGCAACTCAGCTAGAACTGAAGAAATATCGTTAAAAGGCTTGGTGTATTGCTGGACATAGTTCAAAAAGGTCACTAAACGTCCGATAGTCAAGGTGGACCCCATCATGATACGATAGGCTCCCACTCCAGCAAGAAGAGCATAAATGAGCGCATTGACAAAGCGAGTCGAAGGATTAACTGTTGAAGAATAAAAGATAGCTGACTGAGAATAACCTGAGTAGTTGTCATTAGCTTCACGCAGCCTTTGGATAAACTCTTCCTGAGCATTAAAGGACTGGATAATGGTCTGTTGGCTCAACGATTCTTCAATCAACTGAGTCTGAATCCCCCTCGTCTCTGTTTGCTTCTGGAAGAGATGATAGGAGCGTTTGGCAATAAAGCGTGAGATTACCATAGACAGTGGCGTCAACAGTAAGACTAAGAGAGTCATGAGGAGATGAATTTGGAGCATGGCTAGAATACTAACCAAAATCATCAAGACACCAATGAAAAATTGGTTAAAAATCATGGTCAAGCCGGCTGCCAACTGTTCTATGTCTGTGGTCACACGACTGACCATCTCTCCACTGCCTTGCCGATCCACAAAAGCAATCGGT
>CAUUIG010000112.1:0-4713 GCA_963545095.1 uncultured Streptococcus sp. | reverse complement strand
TCACCTCACGCACTTGAGAAACAGACCCCTGCACCCCTGAAATCTCAGGAGACATAATAGTCTGGATGGAGTCAATAATGAGGAAGTCTGGTTGGATGCGCTCCACCTCAGCTCGAACACTCTGCATATTGGTCTCTGCATATAGATAAAACTCACTATCAATATCACCCAAGCGCTCTGCTCGTAGCTTGATTTGCTGGGCAGACTCCTCCCCACTAACATAGAGAACAGTCCCCACTTGAGACAACTGGGTTGAGACTTGTAGGAGAAGGGTTGATTTCCCAATCCCAGGATCCCCACCGATGAGGACAAGACTTCCTGGTACCACTCCGCCTCCAAGTACACGGTTGAATTCCTCCATCTCCGTCTTGGTTCGATTGACGTTGATTGAAGTCACCTCAGCCAGTTTCATGGGCTTGGTTTTCTCACCTGTCAAGGACACACGCGCATTCTTGACCTCGGCAACCTCAACCTCTTCTACAAAAGAAGACCAAGACCCACAGTTGGGGCATCGTCCCAGATATTTAGGGGAATTATACCCACAATTTTGACATACAAATGTCGCTTTTTTCTTTGCGATGATAAACCTCTTTCTATATCTCTAACTCACACTCAATCACTTGGCAAAAATCAATCTTCTCATTTGGCACAAACTGGCGCATGAGCATTCCGTGAGTTACAATGATAATAGTTTTATAATTTTTATATTTTTCCAAAGTTCTTAAAAAACGATGACGCATCTCCAGAGCAGTTTCATAACGATAAGGAGAATCTTCAGGTAAACCTCCTTGATGTTTTAGATAATATTCATGAGCTACCAATACACTAGTTAAATCAGAGTTAGTACCATTTAAGTCTGGACGCCACTCATGAAAAAACGGCTCTACAAATAAGTCCAATCCTGTTTCAACTGCTATATAATGTGCTGTTTCTAAAGCCCTCGTCACAGACGATGAAATAATAATCTCTGCCTTTCCAAAACATGCAGTTTTAGCAACTTCTTTTGCCAGACTGCGACCTTTTCCTGTCAATGGTGCTAAATCACGACCAAAACCACTATAGAGTTGCGGATTTTCAAGTTTATCAAGCATACTATAATCTGGCTCCCCATGACGTACAAAGATAATCTTCATCCTAGTGCCCTGTCGATCCAAATCCACCAGTTCGCACGCCATCAGCCGCATCTCCATCTGCAATTAAGAAAGGAGCAAAGACAGCCTGGACAACACGTTCTCCAACTTCAAGAACAACCTCTTGGTCTGTGATATTCTTCATCTGAGCAAAAATATGTCCTTCATTCCCAGGATTTCCATAATAATCTCCATCAATGACCCCAACTGAATTAATTAAAACCAAACCCTTCTTACGAGGGTTTGAAGAGCGATCATAAAGGTAAAGAACCTCCGTCGGCTGCATATAAGCCTTAACCCCTGTCGGAACCAAGACAATCTCTCCTGGCGCAATAACCGTACGCACAGCAACCTTTAAGTCGTAACCAGCCGCATGCGCTGTCTCACGCTTGGGCAATAAATTTTTATCTGTAAAAGTCGAAACCAATTCAAAACCACGAATTTTCATATTCTTCTCTTTTCTATTATCATTTATTCTAGATTATTCTATCTTATTTATTCGGAAAAAGCACGAAAAAAAGAGCACACAATTCAAATCGCTTAGGGCTGCTGGATTCCTCCCCTGACCCGCTTCACGCAGAACTGTTGCTCCATTATTTATTATATCACATTCCTGTTCATTTTAAAAGCAAAATTATTTTTTCCGTCTATTTCTAAAAAAATCCTGCATAATAGCTGCGCATTCATCTTCCAAAATTCCAGTTTCAACATCCACACGATGATTAAGACGCTCATCTGTCAAGATATCATACAAACTCCCAGCAGCGCCGAATTTCTGGTTTTTAGCCCCATAGACCACGTTGGGAATACGGGCAAGTCCAATCGCCCCACTACACATGACACAAGGCTCAATGGTCACAAAAAGCGTACAATCCAGCAAGCGCCAGCTCTCCTCACTTAGATTCGCATTCTCTATAGCCATAATTTCCGCATGCATAACCGCTCGCTGCAACTCCTCACGCGCATTATGCCCACGACCAATGATTTCTCCGTCCTTGACAACCACACAACCAATTGGAATTTCATCGTGTTCAAGAGCAATCTCAGCCTCTCTCAAAGCCTCCCTCATAAATCCTTCTTTTTCTTCAACTGTATAATTCATCAATTTCCCTTTTTCTACTTGTCGATTCTATTATTATATCATGAATCCCAAGACAAAAAAAGCCACCGAATGCGGTGACTTTATAGGGAGATTATTATGAAAAAGAAAAGTTTAGGATATTTGTTACAACAAGTTAGGAGGTCTTCTTGTAACTGTCTATAGTATACCCGACCTATCTTAAACAAATCTTAAAAATCTCTTAGGACCAAACACTTTCTAAAATATTTGTTTGTTCACGACCAGGACCTACTGAGAAAGTAGAGATACGAACACCAACCAATTCACTCACAAGACGAACATAGTTACGCGCATTCTCAGGAAGATCTTCCAAATTACGAACTCCAGTGATATCTTCTGACCAACCTGGCAACTCTTCATAGATAGGCTTGCAACGTTTCAATTGCTCAAGACTAGCTGGATAGTAGTCAATACGTTGACCATCAAGATCATAGGCCACACAGATTTTCACTGTATCTAAACCACTCAAAACATCGATAGAGTTCAATGAAAGGTTAGTGATACCAGAAACACGACGGCTATGACGCATCACAACTGAGTCAAACCAACCCACACGACGTGGACGACCAGTTGTTGTACCATATTCATGACCTACTTCACGGATACGTTCTCCCACTTCATCAAACAACTCAGTTGGGAAAGGACCGTCTCCTACACGACTCGTATAGGCTTTACATACACCAACAACCTTGTCAATCTTACTTGGACCAACACCAGAACCAATTGTAACACCACCAGCCACAGGGTTTGATGACGTAACAAATGGATAAGTACCTTGGTCGATATCCAGCATAACACCTTGTGCACCTTCAAAAAGCACACGTTTACCGTTATCAAGCGCATCATTCAAAATGACAGATATATCTGTCACATACTTCTTGATTTGTTGACCATATTCGTAATATTCTTCAAAAATATCATCAAAAGCAATCGCTTTACTGTCATACAATTTTTCAAAAAGACGATTCTTTTCAGCAAGGTTACGTTCTAAACGCTCACGGAAAATATCTTTATCCAAAAGATCGGCAATACGGATTCCCACACGAGCAGCCTTGTCCATATAAGCTGGACCAATTCCCTTTATTGTAGTCCCAATCTTATTGTCGCCCTTAGCTTCTTCTTGCAAACGGTCTAACTCGATATGATAAGGCAAAATAACATGCGCACGATCAGAAATACGCAAGTTATCAGTTGTCACACCCTCCTCATGAAGATAGCTCAACTCTTTTACAAGAGATTTAGGATTTACAACCATACCATTCCCAATAACAGAGATTTTTTCAGGGAAGAAAATTCCAGATGGAATCAAGTGCAATTTAAATTTCTTACCATCAATCACAATCGTGTGACCAGCATTATCACCACCTTGGTAACGAGCAATCACCTCTGCATTAGCTGAAAGAAAATCTGTAATTTTCCCTTTACCTTCATCACCCCATTGGGTACCTACAACAACAACTGAAGTCATAATCTTGTCTGAGCCCTCAGGCTCTTCCTTTCTCACATACATGGCAGGAATCTCACCTGCAATTATATCTTACAATTTATTATAAGAAAAAATCGCCTTTTTATCAAGAAGAAACAATAGAAAGATTTGCTATTTCCAACTATTAAAAAATGATTTAGAAAAATAACCAGCTATTTGTTATTATAATTCTATAAAAAAGTAAATTTGTTCGGAAATTTACTCAAAATATCTCAACACGAAATAAATCCCCGATTCATTATCAATTTTTCAAGATACAAACGATAAGCAACACGATAATGGTAAACAATAAAATCCCTACGACACCCAATGCCATATCTAACTAAATAATAAATTAAAAATTTAAAATGGAAATGTTCCCAGTCAAAATTATCACCAAAGAAAGTAGCATACTCTTCTTCAATATTTCTATAAAAATCCGCCATCTGCTCATAAATTTTTTGTAACATAATCAAAACTCCTTTTCTTTTTATGAACTTATTCTAACAAAAAATTTTACACATTCACTATCAATTCCTGAATTGTTAAAATACCAACCTCAACAAAATAACAAAAAGAAAAAGTTGACAGAATAGGAACAAATTTACTACCTAAATGTCAGACGATTAAAGTCCTAAAAAGACCTCCTTAAAACTTTTGATTAAATCCTCTTATTAGAACTATAATATTTTTATACAGGTATTATGGATCTGATTTTGTAGTATAAAAATTTCGGTAACTTCCACTTTACTGGCCAAAGTAGAAGTTAGTCTAATCTCTCCAAGAAAAATGTATCTCACCAAATAACACAAAATAGATTATAAATTACATAACAAAAAAAGAGGTCTTAACCTCTTTTAATTAACTACTCCGCCAGTAGGACTCGAACCTACGACATCATGATTAACAGTCATGCGCTACTACCAACTGAGCTATGGCGGATTAAAGCTAAGCGACTTCCATATCTCACAGGGGGCAACCCCCAACTACTTCCGGCG
>CAUUIG010000111.1:0-4785 GCA_963545095.1 uncultured Streptococcus sp. | reverse complement strand
GTTCTAGCCATCCGTGAAGAACTCAATATTCCTGTAAAATTGATTGGTTTTGGTGAAAAAATCGATGATATTGGAGAGTTTAACTCAGAAAACTTTATGAAGGGTCTCTTGGAAGGCTTAATCTAATCAGAAGTAAAAATCCTGCAAGGAACAAACTTGCAGGAATTTTTTTTATTCTAAACGACCATCTTGACGATAGGCGATATCTGGTTGCCAAGTCCATTTGGCACCGAATTTTTCAAGTAAGTCAAAGCTGGCTTGAGGTCCCATGCTTCCAGCTTTATAGTCATGAAGTGGGGCACCATTTTCAGCCCAGAGTTCTTCGATACGGTCAATCAATTTCCATGACGCACCAACTTCATCCCAGTGGCTAAAGTTAGTTGAGTTATTATTTAGGACATCATAAATCAATTTCTCGTATGGTTCTGGAGAAGCACCAGTTGCGGTCGCATCTGTACGGTAATCAAGTGAGTTAGGAGCCAAGTTGAATTCTTCTCCTACTTGCTTCCCATTTAGGCTAAGAGAGAAGCCTTCTGTTGGTTGGATATAGATGGTCAAAATGTTTGGAGCAAGTGGTTCTCCAAAGATAGAGTCCATTTGTTTAAAGACGATGTTGACATGAGTTCCTTTCTCAGTCAGACGTTTACCAGTACGGAAGAAGAATGGAACACCACGGAAGCGATTACTGTCTACAAAGAAGGTACCAGATGCAAAGGTTTCAGTTGTTGATTCTGGATTTACATTTGGCTCACTACGATAAGAGATATATTTCATACCATCAATCTTACCTGAACGGTATTGACCGCGGATAAAGTGTTCTTTAAGCTCTTCATCTGTTGGATGATAGAGTTTTTTAAAGACCTTAATCTTCTCAGCACGAATCTCGTCTTTTGTGAAGCTTGCTGGCTTGTCCATGGCAAGGAGAGAAAGAAGTTGTAGAGTGTGGTTCTGTACCATGTCACGGAGGGCACCAGATTGGTCATAGTAGCCACCACGTTCTTCTACACCCAAGCGCTCCGCAAAGGTAATTTGAACATTGTCGATAAAGTCCTTGTTCCACACATTTTCAAAAATCAGGTTTGCAAAGCGAACTGCAAAAATACTTTGAATCATTTCCTTACCAAGATAATGGTCGATACGGAAAATTTGTTCTTCGTCAAATGTTGCTAGGAGCTCGTCATTCAACTTGCTTGCGCTTGCGTAATCTGTACCAAATGGTTTTTCGACGATTAAACGTTCAAAACCTTTACCGTCTACAATGTTTTCAGACTTAAGGTGTTTGGCAATGGTTCCAAAGAATTGAGGAGCCATAGACAAGAAGAAGAGCTTGTTGTGTTCAGCTTGGTACTTGTCATTTAGTTCAGCCTGCAATTGACGCAGAGCAATGTAGTGCTCTGTATCATTGACATCATGACTTTGATAGTAGAAGTGACTAGCGAACTCTTGAGCCTGTTCGGTACTATCTGCCAAATCAAGGATCGATTCGACTACAACAGATTCAAAATATTCCTTGCTCCAAGGACGACGGGCAGTTCCAATAACGGCAAAGTGCTTGGAAAGATTGCCGGATTTATATAGTCTAAAAAGGGAAGGGTAGAGCTTGCGTTTAGCCAGGTCTCCACTCGCACCAAAAATTGTAACAATAACCTTAGATGACATCTAGCTACCTAATTTCTATTTTTATTCCTAGTCTTGCTAGGTATGAGGAAACCTCATTTCATAAACTTAATTCTAACATAATTTTCCGAAAAATCAAAAAATCCAATACGAGATAGAAAAAAACTGCAAGGAAATCCTTACAGTTTGAGTTTAGACGTTTAAGACCTTGTCCAAGAAATCTTTCAGACGAGGGTGTTGAGGGTTATCAAAGATTTGATCAGGTGTTCCGTCTTCTAGGAACTCACCATCTGCAGTAAAGATAACACGGTTGGCAACCTGACGGGCAAATCCCATCTCATGGGTTACGATAATCATGGTCATGCCTTGCTCAGCCAATTCTTTCATAACGTTTAGTACGTCTCCGACCATCTCAGGGTCAAGGGCAGAAGTTGGTTCATCAAAGAGCATGATGTCTGGATTCATTGCTAGTCCACGAGCGATAGCCACACGTTGTTTTTGACCACCTGATAGGCTATCTGGGTTGGCATTAGCTTTATCTTCTAGTCCAACCTTTTCAAGCAACTCCATTCCCAATTTCTCAGCTTCTTCCTTAGTCATCAACTTGTGCTCAATAGGAGCAAAGGTAATGTTGTCCAATACAGACATGTGTGGGAAGAGGTTGAAGTGTTGGAACACCATTCCGATATTTTCACGGACGTGGTCAACGTTGGTTGTTTTTTCAGTTAAGTCATAGCCGTTCACAGTGATGTGACCGCTAGTAACTTCTTCTAGAAGGTTGAGGCTACGGAGGAAAGTTGACTTACCAGAACCTGAAGGACCGATGATACAAACAACATCTCCTTCATAGAACTTAGTCGTAATTCCTTTTAAAACTTCATTTTTTCCGTAGCTTTTGTGTAAATCATTTACATCAATTTTTAATTTTGCCATTAACGAATCCTCTTTTCTAAGCGTTTCGCTAGTTTAGTCAAAAGTGTGATAATTACAAGATAGAAGATAGCAAGGATTGCATACATCTTGAAACTTTGGTAGTTACGGGCAATGATAATCTTACCAGTTTGGAAGAGTTCAACCAAACCGATAGCAGATACGATAGTTGTATCTTTAAGAGCGATAACGAATTGGTTAACAAAGTTTGGCAACATCAATTTAGTTGCTTGTGGCAAGATAATCTTACGCATGGTTTTTCCATAAGAGATACCCAAGCTTCGGCTGGCTTCCATTTGACCAACAGGAACGGCCTGAATACCACCACGAACGATTTCAGCGATATAAGCAGCTGCATTGAGTGAGAGGGCAATGGTACCAGCTACAAAGTCGTTAATTGGACTTTGTTGTCCTGTGATAGACTCGATGAAGTTTGGAATTCCCCAGAAGATGAAGGCTGCAAGAATCATCAATGGAATACCACGAATAACGTCAACGAAAATCTCAGAAATCACACGAAGAGATTTATACGGGCTGACACTAAACATACCGAAGATAATCCCGATAACAATGGCAATAGCAAATGAGATAAGAGCTAGAGCAAGAGTGATACCAAGCCCGCTAAGGAGTTGTTTGTAGTTGTTTTGAAGCAAGCCCCAGATAGTTGTCTCATCAACAGTGCTTGTTGAAGCAGATGAAGACTCGCTAGCTAGGTATTTATCAAGAATCTTTTGGAATTCTCCGTTTGCTTTAAGGTTTGCAAGTCCGTTGTTGAACATTTCAATCAATTCTGGATTTGCTCCTTTTTTAACGGCAAAGGCTGTTTCACCGATTGGAGTTCCAGGGATTGGTGTTTTCAATTTTTGCCCTTGGCTGATAGAATATTTGAGAACAGGCTCATCATCCATAACGGCATCAATGGCACCAGTGTTTAAACTGTCATACATTGATGAACCATCAGCGAAGGTTTTGATTTTGTAACCGTATTTGCTTTGATTTTCTGTTAGGAAGGTTTGAGAAGCAGTTCCGTTTTTAACACCGACTGTCTTCCCTTTCAAATCTTCATAAGAAGCAATGGTACTTGATTCTTTGACACCAAGGATAGTATTGGCAGTGTAGTATGATTCTGAGAAGTCAAAAGTTGACTTACGAGCATCTGTGACAGACATACCAGCAATGATACCATCAGCTTGACCAGCTTGAACAGCACTGATAGCAGCATCGAAACCAGGGTTGGTGATTTCAATTTCAAAACCTTGGTCTTTAGCGATTGCCTTAATCAATTCCATATCAATACCAGTGTATTGGTTGCTTGAATTTTGGAAAACAAAAGGTGCAAAAGAAGAATCGCTAGCAATGATATATTTAGCTTTAACAGGAATGGCTTTTAATCCTGCTAGAGTAGTTGTAGTTGGCACTGCTGAAGATGATGAAGCAGTCCATTTCTTGATGATTTTATCAAGGCTACCATCTTTTTTCATTTCAGCCAAGGCTTGGTTAAATTCAGTGACTAGGTGCTCGTATTTGCTTCCTTTTTTAACACCGAAAGCAAAACTACCTACAGCTTCACCATCCATTTCAATATGGAGGTCTTGACCTTGGTTAATGGCATACTCGATAACAGGTTTGTCATCCATCATGGCATCGATGGCACCAGCACTCAAGCTGTTGTTCATCAAATCACTAGTGTCAAATGTTTTAATAGTAAAGCCGTATTTATCTTTGATTGTTTCAAGGAAACGTTGAGCAGCAGTTCCGTTTTTAACACCAACGGTTTTGCCAGTTAATTGGTCGTACTTGCTAATCTTGTGTGCCTTTGTAGTAGCAATGACAACTTTTGTATCATAGTAAGTATCAGACATGGTGAAAACTTTTTCACGTTCTTTCGTCTTTGTCATCCCTGCCATGATAGCGTCAGCTTGACCAGCTTGAACCGCATTTACCGCTGCGTCAAATCCGGGATAAGACATCTGAATGTTCCATCCTTTAATCTCAGCGACTTTGTTAATAATGTCAACATCAATTCCTTTATAAGTTTGATCTGAATCTTTAAACTCAAAAGGTGCATAGGCGGTATCAGACACAATCTTAATCGTCTCTGCTTTCGCAATACCTAATGAGAAAATTGGGAATAAAATTAGCAAAAATGCTAGAAATTTTTTCTTCATTTTTAGTCTCCTTTTCCGAATATTTTCCCATTATATCAGAAAAAGTAAAAAAAGGCAAATTTTTATATTT
>CAUUIG010000110.1:0-4840 GCA_963545095.1 uncultured Streptococcus sp. | reverse complement strand
TTCAATTCCTAATTAATCAATGAACTTAATACTAGGTCTCGAAAAGAATTATGCTTCCTCTTGTTGTCTGAGTTCAAAGAGGTCTTCTACTTTTAGATTAAAAACTTGAGCAATTTTAAGAGCCATTTCCAGCGAAGGATTGTAACGGTTATTTTCTAAGTGCAGAATTGTCTCGCGTCGCATGCCGATGAGGTCGGCTAACTCCTGCTGGGTCATGCCTGTGGACTCACGAACAGATTTGAGATTAGTAATAATCTTGCTTTCTTTGGCCATGCTTATCCTCTACGTTCCAAGATAAAATAGACAACCGCAAAGATGCAAATCAAGGCAGCTATGCTAATAAATATCTGGCCCATGTAAAGAGTGAGAGACCCCATATACCCAATGATAACTGCTAGGATCATCAGTGCGCCTAGTATAAAAACAAACATCAAGCTAGCTGCCTTTGCTAAATTAGCATAAAAGCGTTCGTCCGGAGTTTCCTTGACATTTTTTAAAGAGAAAAAACCAAATCCAATCACTTCAATAACGAGGATAATTCCCAAAATCCATTCTTTAATACCAGAACTTACGCTAGGGGTCGCAACCCAAATTCCTACTGTATAAAAAATGCTTGCTGCAAACACAAGTATCGTGTAAAGCTTAGCAGACAAGTCAAAAATAATCTTTCCCTTACCTTTCTGACTCTTATGTAGCCAGCTACAAATAGCTACAATTTGACCTGACACTGAAATACCAGTAATAACTAACTTGGGTCCCCAACTAAGATTAGAACCAAATAAAACAATAAAATCAATAAAGAGAGCTACGGCAATCATTGCAATGAGGCCACGCATTTTTTGACTTTTTTTCATGATAGACTCCTTTTTTGTGTTATAAATATATAACACTTAAATTTTATGTTATAAATATATCACATTTAAAATTGGAAAGCAAGAATTTATGTGCCAAGGTGGCAATTATTTGAAAAAATTTTTTAATAAAAGCCCTCTCTAGTCAAACAACTAAAGAATTCTTTGAAGCAATGCATCGGATTTGGTTTGGATAGTTTCGTTAATAATATTTGATGATAAAAAATTTTTGGAAAATCTAGATACTGTATGAATCTCTACTTTTTTCTTAGACTGTTATAAACTCTCTCAGAATAAGCTTTGTAGGTGTAGAAGTTAATTTTTACAGAACTAAATTATTCCTCTATTTAGAATCTATTAATTCATATTTTATAAATTAATTAGTAGATATCGTTCTTAAAATCCTTGATATTTCGTTTGGAAACGGGCTTAGGATTTAGGAGCCAAGTATCCAAATCTCGTTCAGGAGAGATGAAGGGTTTGACTTGATGGTCTTTATAAAATGTTTCTAATACTCTTCGAAAATCAAATTCAAACTACGTCAGCTTTGCCTTGCCGTACTCAAGTACAGCCTGTGGCTAGCTTCCTAGTTTGCTCTTTGATTTTCATTTAGTATAAAATAGTATTCACGGATAGCTTCTTTCAAACATTTATTTCATACTTCTAACAAATTTCTAAATGGTTTAAGAATTTTATAGTCTGTCAAGTTTTTTTCTTGACACCTGACAGAAATCTGCTATAATAGAACATGTGCTAAATAGCTCAGCTATTTCACCGAAATAAAAAATAAAAGAAAAGAGATATTAAAAATGGCAGTAAAAATCCGTTTGACTCGTATGGGTTCTAAGAAAAAACCTTTCTACCGTATCAACGTAGCAGATTCACGTTCACCACGTGACGGACGTTTCATCGAAACAGTTGGAACTTACAACCCACTTGTTGCTGAAAACCAAGTAACTTTGAAAGAAGACCGCGTTCTTGCATGGTTGGCTGATGGAGCTCAACCTTCAGATACAGTTCGTAACATCCTTTCAAAAGAAGGCGTATTGAAAAAATTCCACGATTCTAAATTCTCAAAATAAGTTTAAAGTAGGTTGACAGATGGATACGATTGAAAATCTCATTATTGCGATTGTGAAACCCTTGATTTCACAACCAGATGCCTTAACTATCAAGATTGAAGATACACCAGAATTTTTGGAATATCATTTGGATCTTGATCAAAGCGATGTGGGTCGTGTAATCGGTCGTAAGGGTCGCACAATTTCTGCGATAAGAACGATTGTCTACTCTGTCCCAACTGAAGACAAAAAAGTAAGAATCGTTATTGACGAAAAATAAGAAGAGCGGGACGAATGTCTCGCTTTTTTGCAAGGAGTAGGATATGAAGGATTTAACGTTTAGACAATTACAAGACTACTTACTCGAACATTACCAGCAGTCTCGGACTGAGGAAGGTCTCTTTATGAAGTTAGTGGAGGAAGTCGGAGAAGTAGCTGAGGTTTTGAATGGTCGTTCTGGTAGAAAAGAGGGCGTTCAGGATTCTAACGAGGAACTAGCAAAAGAACTGGCTGATGTCATTCACTACACCGTCGCAATCGCAGCCATCAACCATATTGATCTTACCAAGACTATCTTTGAGAAAGATAAAACTGCAGCCATTAAGTACCAACATGAACGTGATTTGGAAGGATTTTTGAAGGGGGACCTCTAAGACGATAAGAAATCAATTTTTGACTAATAAAGAAGGTATTAGTAAATATAAGAAAGATAAAGCAAGGAAAATGGTGGATTATGCTATCAAAGTGAGGAATCTACAAGAGGCAGATAAGTTAAAACTTGTGAGACAAGAACGAGAAAAGCAGATCAGATTGGCTGAATCCTTTTTAGGCAATGCAGTAGATAAACGGTGATAGCAGGAATAAAATACTAATCCCTAGGAATAGCACCTAGAATTTTATTATGCTAAAATGGGAAGATAGTCTCAAAGAAGTCTAGTCAATCAATCTTGAGAATAGCTATTTTTAAAAGGAGTAACTTTCTATGAACGAGAAAACAAAAGCTTACTTAGCGGCCTTATCCTTTTCAGCCATCATTGGTTTTTCTTTTTTATTTACTAAAATTGCTTTAGGCTATACCAGTCCTCTTACGAACTTAGCGCATCGCTATACAATAGCAGCTTTAGTAATGGTCGTTCTTCATCAAACCAAACTTATTAAAGTGAGTTTAAGTAGAAAAGATATTCTTTCTATTCTTCCTATGAGTTTTTTCTATCCTCTTCTCTTTTTTATTTTTCAATCCTTTGCTTTACAGTATATATCGTCTTCTGAAGCTGGAATTTTACAGGCTCTTGTCCCGATTTTTACGCTCCTTTTAGCATCGGCCTTTCTCAAGGAAAAGACAAGCTTGTTTCAAAAGTTCTTTTTATTTTTATCCGTAGCAGGAGTAGTTTTTATCTTTCTTAGTAAAGGAGCTAACTTTGGTACTGAGACTGCTAGCTTTGGCTTTCTCTTGATGTTGGGATCTGTTCTCGCCAATGCAATAAACAATATTCTCAGCAAGTCCAAAGGAGGACGCTATCGGGCTATGGATATGACAGCTGTTGTGATATTTGTTGGCTTCATCACTTTTAATACGCTAAGTCTGACCTCGCACTATCTAGATGGCAACATATTAGCTTACTTTGCGCCACTTGGACAGGTATCTTATCTGCTTTCCATCCTCTATTTAGGAATTCTAGCCTCTATAGTGACTGGTAGTCTCTCTATCTATGCTATTGTTCGACTTGGAGCATCAACCGTCAGTGTCTTTGGAAATCTTGGAACAGTTTTGACTATTGTAGCCGGAGCTCTTATCCTCCACGAACCAATTTATAGCTACCATATAATCGGAGCAACTTTGATTATTGCTGGAATTTTAGGCATGAATCTGATGAGAAAAAGTAAAGATTGCTGAGCAGTCTTTTTCTTAATCTAAATGATACAGAAAATTCAAAATTTTTAATGGACTTAAGTTTAGAAAACGATGATTTTAATATAGCATGATAAAATAGATAAAAAGAATAATACTAGGATAAAGAAGAGAGAGTTTAGAAATGAAGCAAAATGATATAGCTGAAGCTATTGCTTTTTATAACAGAAAACCTGAGACTTTGGTACGTCACATTATACCAGTCTTAGATTGTGACTTGGTTGTTTATCATCGTCCTGGAAACGCAAGTAAAGGCCACATTATTTTTTATCATGGAGCTTGTGGCCGTAGTCAGATGTGGGCCCACCAGTATGATGCCTTTGAAGGATTTGACCTCTACTTTGTCAATGTTAGAGGACAGGGTGAATCACCTATGAAAGTTGGTTTACCTGAGTTAGAAGGTGCTGTTCAAGATGTAGATGCTATTTTGTCCTATTTCCATTTGGATAAGGTGATATTGGTCGGACATTCTTGGGGAGGGAATCCACTTCAAGAGTACACCTATCGCCATCCAGAAAGAGTTCTAGCCTTGGTCATGGTAGATAGTTGGGGACAGCATCGTTACCTATCAGATAAAGAGAGAAATCGCATAAAATATAGCTCCCTTATGTACAAAATGATTCCTTGGAAGGTGATTGCAGATAAGAACTCAAAAATGTGTACAGATAATCCTATCACAAGAGAATTAGTCAAGACGGCAATTATAGAAACTGGGAGAGATGTTTTTTTGAACCTTGGAATCACAGGTTTTTTGGCTGTTCATGAGATAGAAGGTTATCATGGCAATCCTCCTATGCTATTAGTAAGAGGCGAAAACGATTTTCCCAAACACCTAAAAATGATTTACGATGGGATCATTGCCTTAAATCCCAATGCACGTCAAGTAACGATTTCAGACAGTAAACACCAACCGATGAATGATCATCCTGAAGAGTTTAATCAGATAATTGGTGAATTTTTTGAAGAGGTAAATTCCCAAACTAAGTTCCACCGCTAATCCAAGTGGAAGTTAGTCTGAT
>CAUUIG010000109.1:0-4847 GCA_963545095.1 uncultured Streptococcus sp. | reverse complement strand
TCAACTTATTATTGTACCATTTTTATCTATTTTATAGAAGAAAAATATCAAATGGCATTTTCTTCCTTCGACTCTTTTATCTCTAATAAACTTTCTCCAAAAATTATCAGACCTTCTAAAATTTCATAATCTTTCTTATTTCGGACATCAAATACAAGCTCCATTGCTCCTTCATTATCAGCTATGGCTGCTTTTAAGTTAGTTGCGGATAAAGCTTTAAAATAATCTTGAGCTAAAAACAGTCGTTGGGTGACTTTTTCAAATTGAACTGTAATCTTATTTTCTTTTCTTTCCACACGTTGAACAAAGACCTTGTCCAAATATGACTTGATCAAACCAATCTCTAAAAGATAGGCTACTACATCTGGGTATTCTCCAAAGCGGTCCATCAACTCTTCTTGTAACTCTTCATAATTGACACGGTTGTCAATTTGACGAATTTTTTTATAAATTTCAATCTTATGGCGTTGGTCAGAAATATAAGTATCAGGAAGGTAGGAATCAATTTGTAAAATCAACTCAGCATTCCCTTTGGTTCTTGTATTAGTGTTAGCATTACCGTTTCGTTTAGCAATAGCTTCCTCCAATAACTGCGAATACAATTCAAAACCAACAGAATCAATGAAACCAGACTGAGATTTTCCTAAAAGATTTCCTGCTCCACGAATCGAAAGATCTCGCATAGCAATCTTAAATCCGGATCCCAATTCTGTAAATCCTTTAATCGCTTCTAATCTCTTTTCAGAGACTTCACTAATTGATTTTTCTGGACGATACATGAGATAAGCATAAGCAATACGATTACTACGTCCAACTCTTCCTCTTAACTGATACAAGGTTGACAGGCCCATATGGTCTGCATTTTCAATAAACAAGGTATTGGCATTTGGAATGTCCACCCCTGTCTCAATAATAGTAGTCGTCACTAAAATATCGTATTGTCCCTCAATAAAGTCTAATAGAGTATTTTCCAACTGGATTTCACTCATTTGTCCGTGAACATACCCAATCGAAGCTTCTGGAATTAACTCCTGTAATTCTGAAACCTTCTTATCAATTGTATCAACTTTATTGTAAAGATAGTAAACTTGACCTCCACGCTCCATTTCACGCAAAACAGCATCACGAATGACACTATCATTTTTTTCCAAAACATAGGTCTGAACAGGATAGCGATTAGTCGGCGGAGTTTCAATAACAGACAAATCTCTGATTCCCAGCATAGACATGTGAAGGGTACGAGGAATTGGCGTTGCTGTCAAGGTCAGGACATCTACTTGTTTTTTCAGTTCTTTCAAGGTTTCCTTATGCTTGACACCAAATCGCTGTTCCTCATCAATAATCATCAAGCCCAAATCAGCAAACACAACATCTTTTGACAAAACACGATGGGTTCCAATCAAAATATCAACTTGACCGTTTTTCAATTTTTCAAGTGTTTCAGTCTGCTCTTTTTTACTTCTAAATCGACTCAACACATCAATATTAACTGCAAAATTTTGGAATCGTTCCTTAAAATTCGTATAGTGCTGTTGCGCTAAAACCGTCGTCGGAACTAGAACGACAACCTGTTTGTGATCATTGACTGCCTTAAAGGCTGCACGCATAGCAACTTCAGTCTTTCCAAAACCAACATCCCCAACTAAAAGTCGATCCATTGGCTGAGAATCCTGCATATCCCTCTTGATTTCCTCAATACTACGAAGTTGATCATCCGTTTCAACATAAGGGAAGGCATCATCAAAAGCATGTTGATCTTCATCATCAGCTGAGAAAGCAAACCCCTTCAACTGACTGCGTTCAGAATAGAGTTTGATTAAATCGTCAGCTATATCCTCTACCTGATTCTTAACCTTTTGCTTGGCCTTTTTAAAATGACCGTCATTTAATTTATTGAGTTTGGGCGCTTTACCATCACTTGAAACATATTTAGATAGTAGATGAATCTGTTCCACTGGGATGGAGATTTGATCCCCATTTTGATACTGGACACTGACATAATCGCGGTGGATTCCTTTTATTTCAATTGTTTCAATCCCTAGATATTGACCAATTCCATGAATGTGGTGAACAACGTAATCTCCTTTTTCAAGTTCATTGTAATCTTTTAATCTCTCTGCGTTTGAAACATGTTGTCTTCGAAAACGACGTTTCAATTTCTTTTGAAAAATCTCATGTTCAGTTATCAATAAAATCTTTTCATCTACAAAATGAAAACCATGTCTGAGATTCCCCTCAATTAAGTTTACAGATTCTTTACAGATACTTGACTTATTTCTAGAATCCAATTTAATCTGGTATTCCTCTAAAACATCCTCCAATGTTTTACTTCCCATTGAATTGCTAGACTGCAGGATAATAGTATAATCCATTTTTTTGTATCGCTCAATTTCTTCTTTTAGAAAAGAAAATTGATTGAAAAATTCCTGCATAGGATATTGATTAAATTGATAAATTTGGTCAAACTTGAGATTTCCTAACCCCTTTTGCAGATTAGAAAAAAAGGTCACTGGGCTTTGTTTTTTATAGATTTTCTCAGTGTCTGCAAAATACTTCATATCAGAAAATGATTTACTATTCTGTAAATCTTCTGTAAAGCATTGCGCTAATTCTCTTTCAAAGACTTCATACTGATTCATCAATTTTTGATAATCATCAAAGAATATTGGTATGTCTTTTTCAATATAATCAAAGACAGTCCATGTCTTTTCATAGCACAAGGATAAAAACTTCCGAGAATCTGCATGACTTTGTTTTTGGTGAAAACTTGAAAGAATTTCTTCTAGATAGGATTTCAGAATCGGCGATAGAGCCTTCAAAATTTGTTTTTCTAAAGTCAACTTACCTCGTTGATAATCTTCTTCTCTTATAAGAATATCGCTAGCTGGAAAG
This sequence comes from uncultured Streptococcus sp., assembly GCA_963545095.1. Classification (GTDB taxonomy): domain Bacteria; phylum Bacillota; class Bacilli; order Lactobacillales; family Streptococcaceae; genus Streptococcus. The sequence goes on along the minus strand of CAUUIG010000109.1, from coordinate 1,955 downwards.
ATAATGAGTTCTGACTGATTTTCTTTCGATAATTGTGTTTCGACTTCAAAAGTACGAATTCCATCGACTTCATCACCAAAAAACTCAATTCGGCAAGGTTCTAACTGAGATATTTCAAAAATATCTAAAATATCTCCTCGCAGACTAAATTCTCCTTGAGTTTGTACTTGTGTAACCTTTCGATAGCCGATTTCTTTTAACTGATAGATAAGTGCGTTTTGATCATATTCTTCACCCACTGATATTTTTACAATACTATTTTTAAATACATTGGGAGAAGGTAAAAACAATCGACTTGCTGCAATATTACAAACTAAGATCCCTTTCTTAGACGGATCAGTCAAAAAACGCAAGGCTTCAACCCGTGAAATGATTTTTTCTTGTGAAGACATCAAAAACTCGACCATAGGGGAGTCATCTACCAAAAATGGATAGACAAGTTCCTCACCCAAGATAGATATAAGATCACTAACAAGTCCTTCTGCTTCTCCATAAGTTGACGTCAATAACACAATCTTATCTTCTTTTTCTAAACTGCTTGCAATTGCAAGAGCCTTAGTAGACATTGATAAACCAAGTATTAGTTGTCTTTTCTTATCTGTTAAACTTTGATGCCATTTTTTAATCTGATCATTTTCTGAGAATAAATCTAATAAGGTCACCATTTATCCGTTATACCTCTGCATCGTTTTTTCAAAGTTTTTCTCTTGTAAATAGTAGTTTACAGAATCGTCAACTTTGTCAATAGACTGTAAAATACCAATATAATCATCCTTGTCAAACTTACTCAAAACATGGTGAACAACTGACATACCATTTTTAGGTCTTCCGATTCCAATCTTAACACGGTTAAAGACCTGAGTTCCAATATGTTGAATAATAGACTTAATACCATTGTGACCACCTGCAGAGCCCTTTGCTCTTAAACGAATCTTTCCAACTTCCATGTCAAGATCATCGTAAATGATGAGTAAATCTTCAATATCCAAACCATAGTAAGTCAATAAAGCATGAACTGCTTTTCCACTTTCATTCATAAAGGTCGTTGGTTTGACCAGATAAATTTTTTCTCCATTTAGGAAAAAGGATGCTAGGTCAGCTTGAAATATCTTATCGTGTGTAAAAGTGACATTTTGTTTCTTCGCTAGTTGGTCAATCAACATAAAACCAACATTGTGTTTTGTTTCAAAATATTTATCCCCTGGATTTCCTAATCCTACAAGTAATTTGGTCATTTATTTTTCCTTTCAAAAGCCAAAAGGGTTGGAATTTTTTTCCAACCTAATTGACACTATTCATTAATTTTTTAGACATTAAAGCGGAATTCCATGATATCGCCATCTTGAACGATATATTCTTTTCCTTCTTCACGCAAGCGTCCAGCTTCTTTTACAGCCTTTTCAGATCCGTATTTCACTAGATCCTCATATGACATGGTTACTGCACGAATAAAACCTTTTTCAAAGTCTGAGTGGATAATACCAGCTGCTTGAGGAGCCTTCATACCACGTTTGAAGGTCCAAGCGCGAACTTCTTTTTCACCAGCTGTGAAGTAAGTTCCCAGTCCAAGTAAGTGGTAAGCTGCACGAGTCAACTTGTCAACGCCTGATTCTGTCAACCCAAGTGCTTCAAGAAACTCTTGCTTGTCTTCATCGTCTAACTCAGAAATTTCTTCCTCAGCACGCGCAGAAATAACTACTACTTCAGCATTTTCTGTCGCTGCAAATTCGCGAATTTGTTTGACATAGTCGATAGAGTCAGGTTCTGAAACCACATCCTCATCTACATTGGCAACATAAAGAACTGGTTTAGTTGTCAAAAGGAAGAGACCTTTGACAACTTTTTGTTCTTCATCTGTAAATTCGATGGTGCGAGCTGATTTTCCATCTTCAAGAACTGGTTTAATCTTTTGAAGAACATTGAATTCTGCTACTGATTCTTTATCTTTTTGCGTA
>CAUUIG010000108.1:0-4947 GCA_963545095.1 uncultured Streptococcus sp. | reverse complement strand
CATAATCAATCCCTTGGAACTTACGAATCAATTCATGATAAACAAGGTAGATTGAATTTTCCCCATGACCGAGCAAGACGATGCGTTCAGGATTGAAGCGACTAACTTGGCGACAGATTTCAGAACCGATTGAACCACCAGCCCCTGTAACTAAGATTGTCTTACCTGTCAGTTCTGTACCCAAACGCGATTCGTCCAGACGAATTTCCTGACGCCCCAAAAGGTCTGTGATATCAATCTTCTGGAAGCCTCCACCTGCTTGGTGAAGTCCCTGAACAACCGTTTCAACCTTAGGCATCTTGTAACATTTGATACCCAGCTTATTACACATCTGCAAGATACGCTCATATTCTGACGGGTCAAGAGACGGAATCGCAACGATCACACGCTCTATTTGATGACGTTTGGCTAATTCAGGCAGATTGTCATAAGAGCCCAAAACAGGAATCCCACCAAGTTTTTGGCCCTTTTTCTTAGCATCCTTATCCAAAATACCGACAAGTTCTAATTCACTGGTTGGATGTTGGTAACTATCCATAAAGAGGGCCCCACCATCACCAGCGCCAATCAAGAAGGTCCGACGGTGTTCTCCATCACCACTACCTTTTTTGCGCCTTGAATAGATTAACTGCCAAGTAATCCGTGGCAATAAAATCAAGAAGGTACTCAACAAGATAAAGAGCACGATAAAACGGATAGAGAAGAGTGGTAAAAAGGCATAGCAAATACTATATGACAAGATACTGCTAGCAGACACACCAAAAAAGATTTTCATGAAATCCGTAATCTTGCTGTAACGACTAATACTAGCGTTCAACCCCCAAAATGCAATCATCAATTGATAGAACAAGAAGGCCAAACTCGTATAGATAATGTAGTCAACAGGTGCTGGATTAATCAAGCCGTAAAATAAGATATAAGATACAATGATGGAAACCACCATACTCAAAATATCAAATATTCCCCAGAAAACCTGTTTTTGTTGTTTATTTAAAATTTCCACCAGATCAATCACATAATCTGTGAGTTTTTTATTCATAGAAATTTACTCCTCCTTAAAAGAGTCGAATAGTTATATTGTTATTATAACACTTTTTATCCAGTTTACGATTTGCTACAATCTTTTAATTGCTTTTTCGTAACAGTTTCATAAAAATAAACTGTCTGACAAATCCTGGACAAAGAGCAACAACCATCTGAATGGCAACACTCTTGGCATATTCCATGTAAGAAATTTGTCCTCGCTTCAGCATACGCTGACGAGCTTGACGATAGAGCTTGAGGTAACGCAGTCCCCCACGACGCTCAAACATCCCTGCTCCGACACGAACCTGACACAAGATTTGATCCAGATTTCCAGTCTTGGCTCCTGCAGCAATCATATTGAGCCAGAGGAGGTCATCCTCCATATAAAGGCCATCCTCATAGTTGCCTGCCTTGAGAACCATGTCCTTCTTGAACATGACAGTCATGTGGTTAAAGGCACTTCTCATCCTTTGATAAGCCACAATATCTGCATGTTGAGTCGGAACACGACGGTAAGAAACAATCTCATCAGGATTGTCAATAAATTCTGCAATATGGCCACCTAATAGGTCGAGCTTGTCCTTCTCCATTAGCTGAACCTGTTTCTCAAAACGGTCTGGAACAGCTATATCATCGGTATCCATACGGGCAATAATATCATACTGACACTGCAAAACACCGTATCGAAGAGCTAGACCCAAACCTTGATTCTGCTCAAGAGGATAGCGTTTCACTGGAATATCAGACTCAGCTTCAAGCTGGTCTAATACCTGATAGAGCTCAGGTGTCAAAGGCCCATCCTCAACCAGAACCAATTCGCTCGGTCTCAGAGTCTGATTTTGAACACTCTCAATAGCATCCTTTAAAAATGTCGGATTTTCCTTGATATAAACCGACATCAATACGCTGATTTTTTGCTTTTCAGACACAGTTTTTCTCCAATGTATAGATTTCCTTCCACTATTTTATCATAATTTTCAAGACTTTCCCATTTTTATCTTGAAAGCCCAAAACCTTACTTGACATTATAGGGAAAAAGCCTTAAAATAAGCTGTTATTAAAATCAGCTAGAAGAGGTATTATATGAAAAAGCAATCACTCTTTTTTGTTCCAGGTATTATCCTAATTGGTGTTTCCTTGCGGACTCCTTTTACTGTTTTACCCATTATTTTGGGAGATATTTCGCAAGGGCTGGGAGTAGAAGTTAGTTCGCTTGGTGTCTTAACTAGCCTTCCTCTCCTTATGTTTACCCTCTTCTCGCTCTTTTCTACCCGACTGGCTCAGAAAATCGGCTTAGAACATCTCTTTACCTACAGCCTCTTCTTCTTGACTATCGGTTCTCTGATTCGACTAATCAATCTACCCCTGCTCTATCTAGGAACCTTGATGGTTGGGGCAAGTATCGCAGTCATCAATGTTCTGCTTCCTAGTCTCATCCAAGCCAATCAACCAAAGAAGATTGGTTTTCTGACCACCTTATATGTAACCTCTATGGGGATTGCAACGGCTCTAGCCTCCTATCTGGCTGTGCCTATTACACAAGCCAGTTCTTGGAAAGGACTTATCATCCTCCTCACCCTGCTCTGCCTAGCAACTTTTTTGGTCTGGCTGCCTAATCACCGCTATAATCACAGACTGGCTCCACAAACCAAACAAAAAAGTAAAGCAAAGGTTATGCGTAATAAACAGGTCTGGGCAGTTATTGTCTTTGCAGGTTTTCAATCCTTGCTCTTTTACACTGCTATGACTTGGTTACCTACCATGGCCATCCATGCAGGCCTTTCCAGTCACGAAGCTGGATTGCTAACTTCTATCTTCTCTCTGATTAGCATTCCTTTTTCAATGACCATCCCAAGCCTGACAACCAGCTTATCTACTCGCAACCGTCAGCTCATGCTCACTCTGGTTTCACTAGCTGGTGTGGTCGGCATTTCCATGCTCTTTTTCCCGGTCGGTAATTTCTTTTACTGGCTTGCCATCCATCTCCTCATCGGAACCGCAACCAGCGCCCTCTTCCCTTATCTCATGGTCAACTTTTCACTCAAGACAAGCGCTCCTGAAAAGACAGCCCAATTGTCTGGTCTATCTCAAACAGGAGGCTATATCCTAGCAGCCTTTGGACCAACGCTATTTGGTTACAGTTTTGACATTTTCCACTCTTGGGTGCCAGCTGTTGCTGCCCTCTTACTCGTCGATATCCTGATGACTGTGGCCCTCTTTACAGTGGACAGAGCTGATAAAATCCTCTAAACTTCTAGTTTTGCCTAGAAGTTTTTTATATATAAAAATTTTACACATTTCTCTTGACAGGGCTTTCTTTTAGATGTACAATGTATGTGTAGAAAAATTATATATAAAAATCTTACACATTAGAAAAGGAGGTTCCCCATGTACTTTCCAACATCCTCTGCCTTGATTGAATTTCTCATCTTGGCCGTACTGGAGCAGGATGATTCTTATGGTTATGAGATTAGCCAGACCATTAAGCTGATCGCTAACATCAAAGAATCTACGCTCTATCCCATTCTCAAAAAATTGGAAGGCAATAGCTTTCTGACAACCTATTCTAGAGAGTTCCAAGGTCGCATGCGCAAATACTACTCCTTGACAAATGGTGGTATAGAACAGCTCGTGACCCTAAAAGATGAATGGGCACTCTATACAGACACCATCAATGGCATCATAGAAGGGAGTATCCGCCATGACAAGAACTGAATACCTGACTCAGCTAGAACTCTATCTCAAAAAACTGCCTCAGGCTGACCAAATTGAAGCCATGGACTATTTCAGAGAACTCTTTGACGATGCTGGAGTCGAAGGAGAAAAAGAACTCATCGCTAGCTTGGGAACTCCTAAGGAAGCGGCCCACGAAGTTCTCTCTAATCTTCTCGATAAAAAAATCAATGAGGCACCCGCTCAAAAAAATAACCGACAAATTTTACATATCGCCTTGTTAGCCCTCCTTGCAGCCCCCATCGGTATTCCTCTGGGAATCGCCATCCTCGTGGCCCTGTTCGGAATCCTTGTGGCAGCTTTGACTGTCATTCTGGCTTTCTTTGCGATTTCCATACTTGGTATCATTGGCGGATTCCTATTTTTAGTTGAAAGTTTCACTGTCGTAGCCCAAGCTAAATCAGCCTTTATCTTGATTTTTGGTTCTGGTTTACTGGCTATCGGTGCTTCTTCGCTAGTTTTACTAGGCATTTCCTATGTAGCTCGCTTCTTCGGTCTACTCATTGTTCGCCTGGTGCAATTTGTTCTTAAAAAAGGAAAGAGAGGTGATCATCATGCATAAATTGACAAAAGGATTTCTCATTTTTGGTGTGGTGACTACCGTTATCGGATTTATCCTGCTCTTTGTAGGCATCCAATCTGACGGAATTAAGAGCCTACTTGCCATGTCCAAGGAGCCTGTCTATGATAGTCGGATGGAAGAGTTGACCTTTGGCAAGGAAGTCGAAAACCTAGAGATCACTCTCCACCAACACGCGCTGACCATCACAGACTCTTTCGATGATCAAATCCACATTTCTTATCATCCATCTATTTCTGCTAACCACGATCTTGTCACAAATCAAAACGACAAAACTCTAAGCCTCACTGATAAGAAACTGTCTGAAACTCCATTTCTCTCTTCTGGAATTGGCGGGATTCTCCATATCGCAAGTAGCTACTCTCGTCGTTTTGAAGAAGTTATTCTCCAAATTCCAAAAGGGAGATCTCTAAAAGGGATCAACATCTCAGCCAATCGTGGACAAACCACCATCATAAATGCTAGCCTTGAAAATGCGACCCTCAATACCAATAATGGCTATCTCCTCCGAATCGAAGGAAGTCGTATCAAAAACAGCAAACTCACAACCCCAAATATCATTAATATCTTTGATACAGACCTTACAGATAGTCAGCTAGAGTCAACAG
>CAUUIG010000107.1:0-5009 GCA_963545095.1 uncultured Streptococcus sp. | reverse complement strand
TAATCTTTTAAATTCATCTTTTTCTTTCTTTCAAAGTTTTTTACTCTCTATTATAGCATATTTTTTAAGAAAGAAAAAAGGAAAAGTTAACTTCAATAATTATCTAAGGATTTGATCTTTTATGACTAGCCATAGCAATAAAGCCCAGTTTCTGTTTATTCTTAGCAAACATTTTATACATTGTTAAAAACTGCTTTCTATTCTCCTTTTTACAAGCATTTACACAAATTTTCAAAGTTCCTAGCCAACCTTCGTCATAAATCATACCTGATAATTTCATTAATGTCATTTCACCAGTCAATACTTTCACATCACGATAACCTGATTCTATCATCACCTGTTCCCAACCATCTTGAGTTAAAGGACCTACATTTACATGAATTGCTTGTGACAATTCCTGTCTGACAGACTCTTTAGCTTCCTTAAGAAGTACATCATGTGTCAAGAGAAGGCCTCCAGGTTTTAAAACCCTTAGATACTCCATTACACATTTTTTCTTAGTTTGATCGGCTTGCATAGTCAGCATGGCTTCATTTATAACAATATCAAAACTAGCATCTTCATAAGGAAGTTTCATTGCATTGGCTCTTTCAAACCTAATTAAATGACCAACACCTGCCGTTTCAGCAGATTTTTTAGCCGCTTCTAAAACTTGTCCATCCATATCAACAGCAGTTATCTTACAACCAAAACGCTGTGCCAACTCAATTGCTGTAGTTCCCCTATTACACGCAACTTCTAGTATTCTCTTTTCTTTTGAAAATCCTCCTTCTGCAATTAACCAATCTGTGGCACGTTTTCCACCTGGACGTAAGCGTTTTTTCCCCAGTTTCGCTAAAAACTTATGACCTGCTTCTGACATTTGAACACCTCTGTTTTTTCTTCATTATAACATAAAATGATATTATCTGACAATTCTAATCTATTAATTTGATAAACTAGAGTCAAAAGCATATAGTACGCCATGACTATAGCATAAATCTATTAGTCACCTCTCTAGTTTGAATTCAATTGCTCACCTAGTTTACACATATAGGTTCACTAGTAGATAGTACCCACAGAGGACTTACACCTCAGATATACGACATGCCCGTCGTACCTAAAAAAACGAGTACTTTCGTACTCGTTCTCTGATATAAACTACTGATTAAAGTGAGTTTACGTCAACTTTGATACCAACACCTTGAGTAGTTGTGATAGTCAAGTTTGTTACGTAAGTTCCTTTAGCTGTAGCTGGTTTTGCTTTTTGGATTGTTTCGTTGAAAGCCTTGAAGTTTTCAACCAATTTTTCAGCTTCAAATGATACTTTACCGATGATTGCTTGAACGTTACCTGCACGGTCAGCACGGTAAGTGATTTTACCACCTTTAGACTCTTCAACTGCTTTAGCAACATCCATTGTTACAGTACCAGTTTTAGGGTTTGGCATCAAGTTACGTGGTCCAAGGACACGTCCAAGACGTCCAACAAGAGCCATCATGTCAGGTGTAGCGATAACTACGTCGAAGTCCAACCAACCGTCGTTGATTTTAGCAACAAGGTCATCTTCACCAACAAAGTCTGCACCAGCAGCTTTTGCTTCTTCAGCTTTTGCACCACGTGCGAAAACAAGAACGCGTGAAGTTTTACCAGTACCGTTTGGCAATACCATTGCTCCACGGATTTGTTGGTCAGCTTTTTTAACGTCGATGTTCAAGTTGTAAGCAACTTCTACAGTTGCGTCAAATTTTGCAAAGTTAGTTTCTTTTGCAAGTGCTACAGCTTCTTCTACGCTGTATGCTTTTGTGCTGTCGATTTTCTCAAGAGCAGCACGAAGTTGTTTGCTTTTTTTAGCCATTTTCTATTCTCCTTGTAAGTGGTTCAATCGATTTTCATCTCCCACGTCACTTCTCGAAATGATGAAGTCTTGCGGGTTTTCAGTCTATTAGATTCTTTTCCTACTTCGTTAAGCTCCCTTGCTGTACCCAAGTACAAGCTTCAGTCACTTGCCTAGTATGAAAAGCAACTAATAGACTGCTGTGAGATTTTCTACTGTGTTATTGATTAGTCAACAACAGTGAATCCCATAGAACGAGCAGTACCTTCGATCATACGCATTGCAGACTCTACGTTTGCTGCGTTCAAATCTGGCATCTTAGTTTCTGCAATTTCTTGTACTTGTGCACGAGTAACTGTAGCAACTTTAGTTTTGTTAGGTGTACCTGATCCTTTTTCAACACCTGCAGCTTTTTTCAAAAGAACAGCAGCTGGTGGTGTTTTAGTGACGAAAGTAAATGATTTATCTTCGTATACTGAGATAACAACTGGAATGATCATACCAGCTTGGTCAGCTGTACGAGCGTTGAACTCTTTTGTGAATCCCATGATGTTGATACCAGCTTGACCAAGAGCAGGTCCAACCGGTGGAGCTGGTGTAGCTTTACCAGCAGGGATTTGCAATTTTACAAGTTTTTCGACTTTTTTAGCCATTTTTAAATCCTCCTTTGTGGTTTTGGCGGTAATTAAAGATTTTTACCTCCCACAAGTATGCTTTTCACATACCCATCTATTATACACTATTTATCTAGAATTGCAAGAGAAAAGTTTATTTTTTAATCGACGTAATCTCCGCCTTCAAATCCATAGTATTCTTCCAAACTGAGACCACTCTCAGCAATTTCTTTAGCTTCTTTTCCGACATAACGAAGGTGCCATTCCTCAGCCATATAGCCTGTTTCCTTTTCCTTGCCTTTGAGATAACGGACAACAAAACCATAATCAGCCGCATGATCCAAGAGCCATTGGGCCGCTTTTTCTTCTGTCACCAATTCTCCATTTGTGCTGATCACATCAAAGGCCAAACCTGTCTGGTGTTCGCTATAGCCAGGACGGGCAGAGTAACGGTCAGCAGCTTCCTTCCCATCTTGATTGACATAATCTTGATAGAGCTTAGTCTGAGTTTCATAACTTCTAAAACCACTGTAATGATCGCTAATCGGGAAACCTGCCTCTTGCATCGCTTTGATGAGTTTGACCAACTCTGCCTTAGCTGTTGGATTTTCCCCTGGATTATAGTCTTTAGACAATGGATAGTGTTTGTTGGCTACGATGATTTCATCGTATTTCCCTTGGATGCTGTAGTAGTCTCCTTTATTGACCACTTCTGCTTTTTTCTGGGCAGCTCCTTGAGACTTACTGCCGACTGTCCCCTCAGCTTTGGCAGTTTGTTCTGTCTTAGCTGCGCCATCTTCAGTTTTTGCTTTATCTTGTGAACAAGCTGCTAGACTCAAGGCTAGCAAGGCTGTCAAGACAAGGTATCTTTTTTTCATTTCTACTCCTTTATTTCTAATAGTTTATCTACTTCTGACGATAAACATTCGACTAATCTTTTAATCTCATCCGGTTTTGCTTGGCAGGTTTCTGCTGTCATTTCTTCAAAAGGAACCCACCAGACTGGTCCACGACCCTTGAGACCGTGACCATTCATGTCACCTCTTCGTCTAGGAAACAGATGCCAGTGGAGATGGGCATCGCCATTTCCTAGCAGTTCGATATTCATTTTCTCAGCAGCAAAGGCCTTAGCAACCGCCTCTTGGACTAGACTCATTTCTTCTAGAAAACGGAGTCTTGTCTCCTTTTTCAAATGGTGCAATTCGCTGACATGCTCCTTGGCTAGAAAAAGACTATAGCCTTCAAAATACTGGTGGTCTCCAATGACCACATAGCCTGTTTCCAACTCTTTGACAAAGTAAGGATTTTCCCTAGCTTTGATGAGGTCAATTCTCTGGCAAATAAGGCACATATTAGTCTACCAATACGCTCTTAAGATAGGCATCAACCATACGCTCTGTTGCAACCACCGAGTCAATATGAGTACGCTCATAAGAATGGCTAGACTCGATACCAGCACCTAGAAGAGCATGTTTGACTTCTGCACCTGCAGACATAGCCGCTGAAGCATCCGATCCATAGAATGGATAGATGTCCAGCTTAAATGGAATATCTTGCTCTTTAGCCAAGGCAACCAAATGTTGACGGAAGTCATAGTGATAAGGCCCAGAAGCATCCTTGACACAGATAGACACTGTGTACTCATCTGTTTGCTGGTCATCTCCCATGGCTCCCATATCCACAGCCAGATATTCTACTACCTGAGCAGGAATATTAGAATTAGCACCGTGTCCCACTTCTTCAAAGACTGAAAAAGAAAAATGAGTTGTTACTGGCAATTCAATCTTCTCCTCCTTATAAATCCGAAGCAGGTTGAGCAAAATCGCTGCACTGACCTTATCGTCCAAATGACGAGACTTGATAAAACCTGTCTCTGTCACGACGGTTCGTGGGTCAAAACTGATAAAATCACCGACCTCAATCCCAAGAGCGCGAGTTTCTTTTTCAGTGGTTACTTTTGCATCCAAACGCACTTCCATATTGTCCTGCGTACGTTCTGCAGTTCCTGCATCCTTGTAGACATGGCAAGAAGTTTGGTGGATGAGGATGGTTCCTGATACCTTTTGACCTGTGCCTGCTACGTGAACGGTACAGTTTTCACCTTCAATCATATTCCAAGGAAAACCACCGATACGGTCCAATTTGAGACGGCCATCTGGTTTGACAGCACGGACAATAGCACCTAGCGTATCTACATGGGCAGTCACATAGCGGTGCTCTTCATCATTTTGACCTTTAATGGTCACATTGACACCACCCTTGGCTGTACGAACTGGCTGGTAACCAAAATCTTCTAGAGTCTTGACTAAATAATCCGCAATCTCACGAGTGAAGCCAGTTGGCGATTCGATGGCTGTCAGCTCTTTGATATATTCTACTGTTTGATTCATTTCTTCACCTCTTTTACTACCTATTATAACACATTTATCATCGGATAAAAAAAGAAAATCACTCCTGTAGACTGGCTACAAAAGTGATTTTATACTCAATGAAAATCAAAGAGCAAACTAGGAAACTAGCCGCGGGCTGTACTTGAGTACGACAAGGCGACGTTGACGCGGTTTGAATTTGATTTTCGA
>CAUUIG010000106.1:0-5154 GCA_963545095.1 uncultured Streptococcus sp. | reverse complement strand
CAAAGAAAAGATTAATGTCAAAACAGTTGCGACCATTACTAAGAATTTTAATGGGAAAGACTTGACAGACTTTAAGGCACTCTTAGAAGTAGGTGCGGTTGGTTTTTCAGATGACGGTATTCCACTTGAAAGCAGTAAAGTTGTCAAGGAAGCCATGGAGGAAGCCAAAAAACTCAATACCTTTATCAGTCTTCATGAGGAAGATCCAGGATTGAACGGTATTCTTGGATTTAATGAAAATATTGCTAAAGAACATTTCCATATTTGCGGTGCGACTGGGGTCGCTGAGTACGCTATGATGGCGCGTGATGTCATGATTGCCTATGCAACTAAGGCCCATGTTCACATCCAGCATTTGTCTAAGGAAGAAAGTGTTAAAGTAGTTGAGTTTGCTCAGAGATTGGGTACGCAAGTCACAGCAGAAGTAGCGCCACAGCATTTCTCTAAGACAGAAACACTTCTTTTGACACAAGGTAGCAATGCTAAGATGAATCCACCACTTCGTTTGGAATCAGACCGTCGTGCCGTTATCGAAGGTCTCAAATCAGGCGTCATCACAGTTATCGCAACTGACCACGCGCCTCACCATGCGGATGAAAAAAATGTCGAGGATATTACCAAGGCGCCGTCTGGTATGACTGGCTTAGAAACATCTCTTTCCCTCGGATTGACTTATTTGGTCGAATCTGGGGAGTTAAGCTTGATGGAATTACTTGAAAAGATGACATACAACCCAGCCAAGCTTTATAACTTTGAAGCAGGTTACTTGGCTGAGAATGGTCCAGCGGACATCACTATTTTTGATGCTAAGGCTGACCGCCTTGTGGACTCCCATTTTGCTTCCAAAGCAGTTAATTCACCATTCATTGGTGAAAGCTTAAAAGGGCAGGTTAAATATACCATCTGTAAAGGACAAATCGTCTATCAAGCTTGATAGGAGTTAGAATATGAATTATTTTCGAAAACGTAGGGAGAGACAAGCAAAATCTAATAGTGGCATTTACTGTCCCGCAGCTAATCGTTCTAAAATTCAATATGAAACTAAAGAAAAAGCTGACCATGCGGTTCAATATGATAATGGAGGTTTAGTTAGAAGCTATTATTGTCGTACATGTGCGTGTTGGCATACTACTTCAAAATCTAATAACCCTCCGCTAAGTTTGAAAAACTATGGTCTGAAACTCTTTGGTTTAGATAAATCAGAATAGAAAGAGAAGTATGTATAAGACAAAGTGTTTACGAGAGAAGTTAGTATTATTTTTAAAGATATTTTTCCCTATCCTGATTTATCAATTTGCCAATTATTCTGCCTCCTTTGTTGATACGACTATGACTGGCCAATACAATACCATGGACTTGGCTGGTGTGTCTATGGCAACCAGCATCTGGAATCCCTTCTTTACCTTCCTAACAGGGATTGTTTCGGCCCTGGTGCCCATCATTGGTCACCATCTTGGGCGAGGTAAAAAGGAAGAGGTGGCGTCTGATTTTTACCAGTTCATTTATCTTGCCTTGGGTCTATCTGTGGTCTTACTGGGACTGGTACTTTTCTTGTCACCTCCTGTCTTGAACCATATCGGACTAGAAGCACCAGTGGCAGCAGTAGCGGTTAGCTATCTCTGGTTTTTATCTATCGGAATTATCCCCTTGTTGCTCTTTAGTGTCATTCGCTCCTTGCTGGATTCGCTGGGCTTGACCAAACTGTCCATGTATCTCATGCTTTTGTTACTTCCTCTCAATAGTGGATTTAACTATCTCTTGATTTACGGTGCCTTTGGTGTTCCAGAACTGGGAGGTGCTGGTTCAGGTTTAGGAACATCCTTGGCTTACTGGGTCTTGCTGGGGATTTCTGTTCTGGTTTTATTTAAACAGAAGAAGCTCAAAGCCTTACACCTTGAGAAACGAATTCCTCTTAATATGGATAAAATCAAGGAAGGATTTCGTTTGGGTCTGCCTATTGGGGGAACTGTCTTTGCGGAAGTGGCTATTTTCTCCGTGGTTGGCTTGATTATGGCTAAGTTCTCGTCCTTGATTATTGCTAGTCACCAGTCAGCTATGAACTTTTCATCTCTTATGTACGCCTTTCCTATGAGTATCTCATCGGCTATGGCTATTGTCGTTTCCTATGAAGTGGGAGCCAAGCGATTTGATGATGCGAAAACCTATATTGGTCTAGGAAGATGGACAGCACTTATTTTTGCAGGCTTCACCTTATCTTTCCTTTACATTTTTAGGGGAAATGTGGCCAGTCTTTATGGGAGCGACTCAGAATTTATCGATTTGACAGCGCGTTTTTTGACTTACAGCCTCTTCTTCCAGTTAGCAGATACCTTTGCGGCACCTCTCCAGGGAATTTTGCGGAGGTATAAGGATACCGTTATTCCTTTTTACCTTGGTTTGGTTGGTTACTGGGGGGTGACAATCCCAGTAGCTATGGTATTCGACTCTCTAACAGATTTTGGAGCTTATTCTTACTGGATCGGTTTGATTATTAGTCTAATTGTGAGTGGGGTTCTCTACCGTTGGCGTTTAACTGTGATTATGAAGAGATTTGAATCTTTAGCAAAATCCAAACGATAAAAAGTTTGTGAAAAAATATTATTGATAAGGAAATCCCTTGTTTCCATGGGGTTTTCTTTTTTATCTTGTGAAATTTTTTTAGAAAAACTTTGACAGTATTTGTCAAAAACGGTAAAATAGTAAGGTAAGAAGAAAGTTAGAAAGGCAAGAAGATGTCAACTTTAGATAAAAATCTTTTGCTAGAGATGTTCCGTAAGATGGAAGAAATCCGTCGTATGGACTTAAAAATTGCGCAATTAGTAAAGAAAGGGAAAGTGCCAGGAATGACGCACTTTTCTGTTGGAGAAGAGGCAGCTAACGTGGGTGCTATGTTAGCTCTCAACTCAGACGATTTGATCACATCAAACCACCGTGGTCACGGGCAAGCTATTGCCAAAGGAATTGACCTCAATGGAATGATGGCTGAAATCCTCGGTAAATACACTGGAACCTGTAAAGGTAAAGGTGGTTCTATGCATATTGCCGATCTTGATGCTGGGAACCTTGGTGCCAATGGTATCGTAGGTGGTGGTATGGGCATCGCTGTCGGTGCAGCTCTTAGTCAGCAAATGCAACATACTGGAAAAATCGTTGTCTGCTTCTTTGGAGATGGTGCGACCAACGAAGGTGTCTTCCACGAAGCAGTGAACATGGCTTCTATCTGGAACCTGCCAGTCATTTTCTATTGCATTAACAACGGTTACGGTATCTCTGCGGATATCAAGAAAATGACCAATGTAGAACATATCCATCAACGTAGCGCCGCTTATGGAATTCCTGGAATGTTCATCGAAGACGGTAACAATGTCATCGATGTCTATGAAGGATTTAAGAAAGCTGTAGATCATGTTCGCAGTGGCAATGGTCCAGTCTTGATTGAAAGTGTCACTTACCGCTGGCTTGGTCACTCATCATCTGACCCTGGTAAATATCGTACGCGTGAAGAAGTGGAATTGTGGAAACAAAAAGACCCAATCGAAAACCTTCGCAAGCACCTCATTGAAAATAACATTGCAAGCGCCGAAGAATTGGAAGAAATCCAAGCGCAAGTCAAGGAAGCAGTAGAAGCTTCTGTTAAATTTGCAGAGGAAAGTCCATTCCCACCACTTGAATCAGCCTTTGAAGATATTTACGCAGACTAAGGAGAAAGAGATAAAATGGAAACAAAAACAATGTCCTTCCGTGACACCATTATCCTTGCTATGTCTGAGGAAATGCGTCGCGATGAAAATGTATTCTTGATGGGAGAAGATGTCGGTGTCTTCGGAGGAGACTTCGGAACTTCTGTTGGAATGCTTGAAGAATTTGGTTCAGAACGTGTCCGTGACTGTCCGATTTCTGAAGCTGCCATCTCTGGAGCAGCAGCAGGAGCAGCCATGACAGGACTTCGTCCAATCGTTGATATGACCTTCATGGACTTCTCGGTTATTGCCATGGACAATATCGTCAACCAAGCTGCTAAAACACGTTACATGTTTGGTGGTAAAGGTCAGGTTCCAATGACTGTTCGATGCGCTGCTGGTAATGGAGTTGGTTCTGCAGCCCAGCACTCGCAATCACTGGAGTCTTGGTTTACTCACATTCCAGGACTTAAGGTTGTGGCACCAGGTACCCCTGCGGACATGAAAGGATTGCTTAAGTCTTCTATCCGTGATAACAATCCTGTTATCATTCTTGAGTACAAGTCAGAATTTAACCAAAAAGGGGAAGTGCCAGTTGATCCAGACTACACGATTCCACTTGGAGTTGGGGAAATCAAACGCGAAGGTACGGATGTAACAGTTGTTACTTATGGAAAAATGCTTCGCCGTGTGGTTCAAGCTGCTGAAGAATTAGCAGAAGAAGGAATTTCTGTTGAAATTGTTGACCCACGTACCCTTGTTCCGCTTGATAAGGATATTATCATTAACTCAGTTAAGAAGACTGGTAAGGTTGTTCTGGTCAACGATGCCCACAAAACAAGCGGCTATATCGGAGAGATTTCAGCTATTATTTCAGAATCAGAAGTATTTGACTATCTAGATGCACCAATCCGCCGTTGTGCAGGAGAAGATGTACCAATGCCTTATGCACAAAACCTAGAAAATGCAATGATTCCAACCGTTGAAAGCATCAAAGATGCCATCCGTAAAACTTATAACAAAGAATAGAGTTACATAAGATAAATTATGTAAAAATCGTATCCTATCACAAGAAGAGTTGGTTTGATAATATCCGACGGACGAAGAATTTAATAAGTCTAAAAGGATGACCGCTTGATAGCAGCAACCGTAGCAACTTGAGATATGTGTTGTATCCAAGTGATTTAAAGAGTTGCGACAGGAGGGAGTCGAATCGATGTTATTCGACGAACGACTTAGTAAGTCTACTAGG
Source organism: uncultured Streptococcus sp. (assembly GCA_963545095.1). Lineage (GTDB taxonomy): Bacteria > Bacillota > Bacilli > Lactobacillales > Streptococcaceae > Streptococcus. The sequence continues at coordinate 222 of CAUUIG010000106.1, read as the reverse complement.
TTGACCGCCTGATAGCGGCAACCGTAGTAACTTGAGACACGTTCTGTGTCCAAGTTACTTGTAGAGTTGAACACGGGCTAAAGTCTGTGTGAAAAAGATAAACTTTCCTAGAAACTAAAGTTTCTTCGTCAAGTTTCCTATTTTCACTTTGACTTTTAACGCCCTTTGTATCATAAATAGAATTGGAGAGGTCATGGCTGATGACAAGCTAAGAGCGACTCC
>CAUUIG010000105.1:0-5440 GCA_963545095.1 uncultured Streptococcus sp. | reverse complement strand
TAAAATTGATTGCTGAACAACAGATTAATCGCCTTGCAAACCTTCCTTACAATGCCTCTAAATGCAATGAGCTAATCAAGTATTTGCTTTCGGTAGATACTTGGATGGAGTATGAACTAAAAATTTTTTATCATTCGGTGTTTTTTATGAATACTAAAACCATTAGCTTGCTATATAGAGTGGTAATCAAGAAAACACGACATTTTTTAAAAACAGATACGGGAACACATAGAGTAATTCCTTTATATTTATTTAATTTAGAATTATTATTAAAAAATAATTTATTAGATAGCGCTCAATTTTTTATAGATGATTTAGACAATTTACTGACCAGACAAGGATATTATTTTGAAAAGAATTATTTACTTTTTTTAAAAGGTATTTATCTCATAAAAACGAATCAAGTAGAGTTAGGTAAAAAAGAATGTTCCAAAGCTATGAGAATATGTAAGGAATATAATGATAGTGATACGATAGAGAAATTAAACAAGACCTTTAAATCAGATTTTGTCATTTAATTGGTTAGAAGGATTTGTCTGTAATATAAAGTTAGATAGACAATGAGATAAAAGAAAAAAGGATAGCCTCTCTGCGATGAGATGTTATCCTTTTTGATTATGAAACTATTGCAAATTAACCTTATTTCTCAAGATATAGTAGGTTCCGAGATAAAAGATAGCTATGAAAATAAGTTCTTCAACAATACTTATACTTGCTCCCATATAGAAATGGTCATTGAGTCCTACAAGTGAATTGACATAGAAATTAGAACTAAGATTGAAGAAAAGTTCAATAAATCCAATGACGATTTGGATACCAATGTAGGCTGCAACAGCGAGTGCTGTACGGTATTCATTGAAAAGCTGTCCAATGGAAATAGCCAAGTAGATGCAGAGGATGCTGGAAATGGTATTTAGTAGGAAGGATATACCTGTAAGAAAGATCTGAGGGAGATGTGTTTCTACAAATGTAATCACATAAGAAAGAGGGATCCATTCTGAAGCCGTTATGGTCACAATAATAACAGCACTTAGAGCTAGGACAGCAGTGCTAATCAACGACCAGATAAAGGCACCGATTAGTTTAGTTGTGATGATATGGTGTTCAGATACTGGAAGGGTCAAAGTCAGATAGCCTTGTCGGTCATAGACACTGCCTTTGAAGCGTTTAATGATTAAGAAAAGAGTTGAAATTCCAAGTGTAATCATCAAGCCACCAAAGACGAGGGCTAGAAAAATAAGTAAAACAGGTCGACTTTCTTTGACAGATATATAATTATAGTAGTGTCCTTGCATTCCTAGGGGGACGGAAAGGGCTAGAACAGCAGCGTAAAGGGCTAAATACCACTTGTTAACATTTTTAAATTCGTAGCGAACTAAATTCCAAAACATAATAATCTCCTTTGTTTAAGCCTTAAATTCCTGACGGAAGAGCTGGTCAATGGATTCACCTGACTCATAGCGAATATCATCTACATTACCTTGACGGACGACTTTTCCGTCTTTGAGGAAGACAATTTCATCCAAGATTGGCTCGATATCTGAAATCAAGTGGGTAGAAATCAAAACGGTAGAAGTTGGGGAGTAGTTGTTGATAATGGTATTGAGGATATACTCACGGGCTGCTGGATCCACCCCACCAATGGGTTCGTCCAGAACATAGAGACGAGCATCACGGCTCATAACCAAAATCAGTTGGACCTTTTCCTTGTTCCCTTTTGATAATTTCTTGAGACGACTATTTTCATCAATGCCCAGGTCTGCAAGTAGATGATGGGCGCGTTCAAGATTGAAATCTTTATAGAAGGTCTTGAAGTAGGTTAGGGCTTCTTTGACCTTCATTTGCTCATTGAGATAGGTCGTATCAGGTAAATAAGCTACGATAGCCTTGGTTGCTGGACTTGGGTCCATGTTGTTGATGAGGACACGTCCTTGGTCTGGTTGTAAGAGGCCATTGATTAGTTTAATCAGGGTTGTTTTTCCTGAGCCATTTGGCCCAAGAAGACCAACAATTTTTCCAGCTGGAATGTCAAGAGAAACATTTTCAAGGGCTGGTGTTGCTCCATAAGATTTGGATACATTTTCAAATGCTAGTAATGACATAGGTTTAAACTCCTTTAATATAATCACTGACTACGCCTGGTAGTTCTTCTTTTTCATAGCCAAAATGGGTCATGGAGGAAACGAAGTGTTCCAATTCTTCTTCTGATAATTGTTTGCGCGATTGGGTGATTAGCTCCTTATCCTCTGTCACAAATCGTCCAGTTGTGCGCTTGCTGTAGACAAATCCTTCTCGTTCAAGGTCTGACAAGGCTCTTTGGATGGTGTTTGGATTGACACCAGCCTCGCTAGCCAGCTCTCTCACGGTTGGAAGTTGTTGATTGGGTTCCAGTGTATGGGAAACAATCTGAAGCTTGATTTTCTCCATAATCTGTAAATAGATGGGTTTTTTGCTGTCAAATGTCCAGGACATCTTGTTCTCCTTTCTTTTATCCTTTTGTCTTAATTAAATAATACAACAAAACAAAAAACTTGTCAAGCAAAAAGAAGAATTGTTTTGGGAATCGTTTAAAAAATGGTATAATGAAAAGAAAACGATAAGGAGGGAAAGGATGCGTTGTCCAAAATGTGGGGCTACCAAGTCAAGTGTTATCGATAGTCGCCAAGCAGAAGAAGGGAACACCATTCGTAGAAGACGTGAGTGCGATGAATGCCAACACCGTTTTACAACCTACGAACGAGTAGAAGAAAGAACCTTAGTGGTTGTTAAAAAAGATGGCACACGGGAACAATTCTCCAGAGATAAAATCTTTAATGGGATTATCCGCTCAGCCCAGAAACGTCCTGTGTCAAGTGATGAAATCAACATGGTAGTCAATCGTATCGAACAGAAACTCCGTGGTCGAAATGAAAATGAAATTCAAAGTGAGGACATTGGTTCACTCGTCATGGAGGAGTTGGCTGAGCTGGACGAGATTACCTATGTGCGTTTTGCCAGTGTCTATCGTAGTTTTAAGGATGTGAGTGAGTTAGAGAGCTTGCTCCAACAAATTACCCAGTCCTCTAAAAAGAAAAAGGAAAGATAAATGAAGCCAATTGACCGTTTTTCTTATCTAAAGAATAATCGGGTGTCGCAAGATACCTCATCTCTGGTACAGTGCTACCTCCCGATTATCGGTCAGGAGGCGCTGAGCCTTTATCTTTATACGATTAGTTTTTGGGATAATGGCAGAAAGGAATACCTCTTTTCAAGCATTCTCAACCATCTTAACTTTGGAATGGATAGATTGATAAAATCCTTGAAAATCCTATCTGCTTTCAATCTCTTAACCCTCTATCAAAAGGGGGATGTTTATCAGTTAGCCCTTCATGCTCCTCTATCTAGTCAGGACTTCTTGGAGCATCCTGTGTATCGTAGACTTTTGGAGAAGAAGATTGGCGATGCAGCTGTGGAGGATTTGAAAGTTGAAAGTGCTGATGGTGAAGAAATACCTGTCTCACTCAATCAAGTCTTTCCAGACTTGGCAGAACTAGGAAATCAAGAAGATCTTGGTCTCAAAAAGAAAGTGGCCAATGATTTTGACTTGGAACATTTTCGCCAGCTTATGGCTCGAGATGGGCTTCGTTTTGCAGATGAGCAGTCCGATGTCTTAAACCTCTTTGCCATTGCTGAGGAGAAGAAGTGGACTTGGTTTGAGACCTATCAGTTGGCTAAGTCAACAGCTATTTCCCAGGTTATTTCAACCAAACGCATGCGGGAAAAAATTGCTCAAAAACCAGTTTCCTCTGACTTTAATCCTAAGGAAGCAACCATTATCAAGGAAGCAAAAAGTAAAACTGCCCTGCAGTTCTTGGCAGAAATCAAGCAAACACGCAAGGGAACTATTACCCAAACAGAAAGAGAACTCTTGCAACAGATGGCTGGTTTGGGCTTGCTGGACGAAGTCATCAATATCATTCTCTTATTGACCTTTAATAAGGTCGATTCGGCAAACATCAATGAGAAATATGCCATGAAGGTAGCCAATGACTATGCCTATCAAAAGATTCATTCGGCAGAAGAGGCAGTCTTGCGCATCCGTGAGCGAGGACAGAAGAGTCAGGCTCAAAAAAGCAGTAAACAGAGTCCTGCCAAGTCCAATGTGCCCAAGTGGAGCAATCCAGATTATAAGAATGAAACCAGTGAGGAAACTCGTCTGGAACTAGAACGTAAGAAACAAGAACTATTAGCTCGATTAGAAAAAGGAGGAGATTAGATGGAAAGTGTCGGAGACGTACTCAAACGTCAACCTAGCCGTTTTCATTATCAAGATTTGGTCCAGAAAATCATGAAGGATCCTGATGTTGCGGCCTTTATCCAGCAAGAATCCTTGACTCCAGAGGAATTAAATCGCAGTATCTCCAAGTTTAATCAGTACATCACCGAGCGCGACAAGTTTCTCCGTGGTGATACGGATTATATTGCCAAAGGCTACAAACCGATTTTGGTTATGAATCATGGTTATGCGGACGTTTCTTATGAAGAAACTCCTGAACTAATCGCAGCTGAAAAAGAAGCGGCTATTAAGAACCGTCTCAAGTTAATCAATCTGCCAGCCAGTCTCAAGAAAGCTAGTTTAGCTCAAGTAGATTTGGATGATTTGGGGCGCTTACCAGTTTTTGAAAAGCTATTAGCCTTCGTGGAGCAATATCCAGCTATTCGAAAAGGTCTTTACTTGTATGGAGACTTTGGTGTGGGCAAAAGTTTCATGGTGGCTGCTTTAGCCCATGATTTATCAGAAAAACGTGGTGTTTCATCCACTCTCCTCCACTATCCTAGCTTTGTCATTGATGCCAAAAATGCCATCGGTGATGGTAATGTCAAGACCTTGGTGGATGAGATTAAGCTTTCTGAAGTCCTGATTTTAGATGATATTGGTGCCGAGCAATCAACAGCTTGGGTACGTGATGAAATCCTGCAAGTTATTCTCCAATATCGGATGCAGGAAGATTTACCTACCTTTTTCACCTCCAACTTCAACTTTGAAGATTTGGAGAAGCATTTTGCTAAAGGGAAACATGGAAATGACGAAACCTGGGAAGCCAGACGGGTCATGGAACGCATCCGTTATTTGGCTGAGGAGACTCGTTTAGAAGGAGTAAACCGTCGATGACAGAAACAATCAAATTAATGAAGGCTCATACTTCAGTACGCAGGTTTAAAGAGCAAGCCCTTCCTCAGGAAGACTTGACTGAAATCCTAACAGCGGCCCAGATGGCCTCGTCTTGGAAGAATTTCCAGTCCTACTCTGTGATTGTGGTTCGAAGTCAAGAGAAGAAAGATGTCTTGTATGAATTGGTGCCTCAAGAAGCTATTCGCCAGTCTGCTGTTTTCCTTCTCTTTGTTGGAGATTTGAACCGAGCAGAAAAGGGAGCCCAGCTTCATACTGATACATTCCAAC
>CAUUIG010000104.1:0-5635 GCA_963545095.1 uncultured Streptococcus sp. | reverse complement strand
ATTTAGTCTGCGAGGAGATATTTTAGATATTTTTGAAATATCCCAGTTAGAACCTAGCCGAATTGAGTTTTTTGGTGATGAAATTGATGGAATTCGTACCTTTGAAGTCGAAATACAATTATCGAAAGAAAATCAGACAGAACTCACCATCTTTCCAGCTAGCGACATACTTTTTAGAGAAAAGGATTATCAACGAGGACAGTCAGCTTTAGAAAAACAAATTTCAAAAACTTTATCACCTATTTTAAAATCATACTTAGAAGAAATTCTTTCAAGTTTTCACCAAAAACAAATGCATTTAGATTCTAGGAAGTTTTTATCTTTGTGTTATGACAAGACATGGACTGTTTTTGACTATATTGAAAAAGATACCCCAATATTCTTTGATGATTATCAAAAATTGATGAATCAGTATGAAATATTTGAAAGAGAATTAGCGCAATACTTTACAGAAGAATTACAGAATGGTAAAGCAGTTTCTGAGATGCAGTATTTTGCTGATACAGAGCAAATCTATAAAAAACAGAGTCCGGTTACCTTTTTCTCTAATCTGCAAAAGGGGTTAGGAAATCTCAAGTTTGACCAAATTTATCAATTTAATCAATATCCTATGCAGGAATTTTTCAATCAATTTTCTTTTCTAAAAGAAGAAATTGAGCGATACAAAAAAATGGATTATACTATTATCCTGCAGTCTAGCAATTCAATGGGAAGTAAAACATTGGAGGATGTTTTAGAGGAATACCAGATTAAATTGGATTCTAGAAATAAGTCAAGTATCTGTAAAGAATCTGTAAACTTAATTGAGGGGAATCTCAGACATGGTTTTCATTTTGTAGATGAAAAGATTTTATTGATAACTGAACATGAGATTTTTCAAAAGAAATTGAAACGTCGTTTTCGAAGACAACATGTTTCAAACGCAGAGAGATTAAAAGATTACAATGAACTTGAAAAAGGAGATTACGTTGTTCACCACATTCATGGAATTGGTCAATATCTAGGGATTGAAACAATTGAAATAAAAGGAATCCACCGCGATTATGTCAGTGTCCAGTATCAAAATGGGGATCAAATCTCCATCCCAGTGGAACAGATTCATCTACTATCTAAATATGTTTCAAGTGATGGTAAAGCGCCCAAACTCAATAAATTAAATGACGGTCATTTTAAAAAGGCCAAGCAAAAGGTTAAGAATCAGGTAGAGGATATAGCTGACGATTTAATCAAACTCTATTCTGAACGCAGTCAGTTGAAGGGGTTTGCTTTCTCAGCTGATGATGAAGATCAACATGCTTTTGATGATGCCTTCCCTTATGTTGAAACGGATGATCAACTTCGTAGTATTGAGGAAATCAAGAGGGATATGCAGGATTCTCAGCCAATGGATCGACTTTTAGTTGGGGATGTTGGTTTTGGAAAGACTGAAGTTGCTATGCGTGCAGCCTTTAAGGCAGTCAATGATCACAAACAGGTTGTCGTTCTAGTTCCGACGACGGTTTTAGCACAACAGCACTATACGAATTTTAAGGAACGATTCCAAAATTTTGCAGTCAATATTGATGTGTTAAGTCGTTTTAGAAGTAAAAAAGAGCAGACTGAAACACTTGAAAAATTGAAAAACGGTCAAGTTGATATTTTGATTGGAACCCATCGTGTTTTGTCAAAAGATGTTGTGTTTGCTGATTTGGGCTTGATGATTATTGATGAGGAACAGCGATTTGGTGTCAAGCATAAGGAAACCTTGAAAGAACTGAAAAAACAAGTAGATGTCCTGACCTTGACAGCAACGCCAATTCCTCGTACCCTTCACATGTCTATGCTGGGAATCAGAGATTTGTCTGTTATTGAAACTCCGCCGACTAATCGCTATCCTGTTCAGACCTATGTTTTGGAAAAGAATGATAGTGTCATTCGTGATGCGGTCTTGCGTGAAATGGAGCGTGGAGGTCAACTTTACTATCTTTACAACAAAGTTGACACAATTGATCAGAAGGTTTCCGAATTACAGGAGTTGATTCCAGAGGCTTCGATTGGTTATGTTCATGGGCAAATGAGTGAAATTAAGTTAGAAAATACTCTACTGGATTTCATTGAAGGTCAGTATGATATTTTGGTTACGACTACCATTATTGAGACAGGGGTGGATATTCCAAATGCCAATACTTTATTTATTGAAAATGCGGACCATATGGGCTTGTCAACCTTGTATCAATTAAGAGGAAGAGTTGGTCGTAGCAACCGCATTGCTTATGCCTATTTCATGTATCGTCCAGAAAAATCTATCAGTGAAGTTTCTGAAAAGAGATTAGAAGCAATTAAAGGATTTACAGAATTGGGCTCAGGATTTAAGATTGCAATGCGAGATCTTTCGATTCGTGGAGCAGGAAATCTTTTAGGAAAATCACAGTCTGGTTTCATTGATTCTGTTGGTTTTGAATTGTATTCGCAGTTACTAGAGGAAGCTATTGCTAGAAGAAACGGTAATGCTAACACTAACACAAGAACCAAAGGGAATGCCGAATTGATTTTGCAAATTGATGCCTATCTTCCTGATACTTATATTTCTGATCAAAGACATAAAATCGAAATTTACAAGAAAATTCGTCAAATTGACAACCGTGTCAATTATGAAGAGTTACAAGAGGAGTTGATGGACCGTTTTGGAGAGTACCCAGACGTTGTAGCCTATCTTTTAGAAATTGGTCTAGTCAAGTCATATTTGGACAAGGTCTTTGTAGAACGTGTGGAAAGAAAAGAAAATAAGATTACAGTTCAATTTGAAAACATTACTCAGCGACTGTTCTTGGCTCAAGATTATTTTAAATCTTTATCCGCAACGAATTTAAAAGCAGCCATAGCTGAGAATAAGGGACTAATGGAAGTTGTATTTGATGTCCGAAACAAGAAGGACTATGAAATTTTAGAAGGTCTGCTCATTTTTGGAGAAAGTTTATTAGAGATAAAAGAGTCAAAAGAAGGCAATTCCCTTTAACATTTTTCTTCTATAAAATTGATAAAAATGGTACAATAATAATTTGAGGTAATAAAAATGAGATTAGACAAATATTTAAAAGTATCAAGAATTATCAAGCGTCGTACAGTCGCAAAGGAAGTAGCAGATAAAGGTAGAATCAAGGTAAATGGAATCTTGGCCAAAAGTTCAACGGATTTGAAAGTTAATGACCAAGTTGAAATTCGCTTTGGCAATAAGTTGCTACTTGTCAAAGTACTAGAGATGAAAGATAGTACAAAAAAAGAAGATGCAGCAGGCATGTATGAAATTATCAGTGAAACACGGGTAGAAGAAAATGTCTAAGAATATTGTACAATTGAATAATTCTTTTATTCAAAATGAGCACCAACGTCGTCGCTATCTGATGAAGGAACGACAAAAACGTAATCGTTTCATGGGTTGGGTTCTGATTTTGATGATTTTGTTGTTCATTTTACCAACTTATAACCTTGCTCAAAGCTATCACCAATTACTCCAAAGACGTCAACAGTTGTCAGACTTGCAAACTCAGTATCAAACCTTGAGTGAGGAAAAGGAGAAGGAGACAGCTTTTGCTACAAAGTTGAAAGATGAAGATTACGCTGCTAAATACATGCGTGCAAAATATTATTATTCTAAGAATCGGGAAGCTGTTTATACGATTCCTGACTTGCTTCCAAGGTGATAAAATGGAAAATTTATTAGATGTAATTGAGCAATTTTTGAGTCTATCGGATGAAAAGCTGGAAGAGTTGGCTGATAAAAATCAATTATTGCGTTTACAAGAAGAAAAGGAAAGGAAGAATGCGTAAATTCTTAATTATTTTGTTGCTACCGAGTTTTTTGACCATTTCAAAAGTCGTTAGCACAGAAAAAGAAGTCGTCTATACTTCGAAAGAAATTTATTACCTTTCACAATCTGACTTTGGTATTTATTTTAGAGAAAAGCTAAGTTCTCCTATGGTTTATGGAGAAGTTCCTGTATACGCGAATGAAGATTTAGTTGTAGAATCTGGAAAATTAACTCCAAAAACAAATTTTCAAATAACCGAGTGGCGCTTAAATAAACAAGGAATTCCAGTATTTAAGTTATCCAACCATCAATTTATAGCTGCAGACAAACGATTTTTATATGATCAGTCAGAGGTAACTACAACAATAAAAAAAGTATGGTTAGAATCAGGTTTTAAACTGTATAATAGTCCTTATGATTTAAAAGAGGTGAAATCATCCTTATCAGCTTACTCGCAGGTATCAATCGATAAGACCATGTTTGTAGAAGGAAAAGAATTTCTACATATTGATCAGGCTGGATGGGTGGATAAAGAGTCAACTTCTGAAGAAGATAATCGGATGAGTAAAGTCCAAGAAATGTTATCTGAAAAATATCAGAAGGATTCTTTCTCTATTTATGTTAAGCAACTGACTACTGGAAAAGAAGCTGGTATCAATCAAGATGAAAAGATGTATGCAGCTAGTGTTTTAAAACTCCCTTATCTCTACTATACGCAAGAAAAAATAAATGAGGGTCTATATCAGTTAGACACGACTGTAAAATACGTATCAGCAGTTAATGATTTTCCAGGTTCTTATAAACCAGAGGGAAGTGGTAGTCTCCCTAAAAAAGAGGATAATAAAGAGTATTCTCTAAAAGATTTAATTACGAAAGTATCAAAAGAATCGGATAATGTAGCTCATAATCTATTGGGATATTACATTTCAAACCAATCTGATACCACATTCAAATCCAAGATGTCTGCTATTATGGGAGATGATTGGGATACGAAAGAAAAATTGATTTCTTCTAAAATGGCTGGGAAAGTCATGGAAGCTATTTATAATCAAAATGGATTTGTATTGGAGTCTTTAACTAAAACAGATTTTGATAATGAGCGAATTGCCAAAGGTGTTTCTGTGAAGGTGGCTCATAAAATTGGGGATGCGGACGAATTTGAGCATGATACGGGTGTTGTCTATACAGATTCTCCATTTGTTCTTTCTATTTTCACTAAGAATTCTGATTATGATACGATTTCTCAGATAGCCAAGGATGTTTATGAGGTTCTAAAATGAGGGAACAAGATTTTTTAAATCATTTTCTCAAGAAGGGATATTTCAAAAAGCATGCTAAGGTGGTGCTAGCTCTTTCTGGTGGATTAGATTCTATGTTTCTATTTAAGGTATTGTCTACGTATCAAAAAGAGTTAGCAATTGAATTGATTCTAGCTCATGTGAATCATAAGCAGAGAGTAGAATCAGATTGGGAAGAAAAGGAATTAAGGAAGTTGGCTGCTAAAGCAGAGCTTCCTATTTATATCAGCAATTTTTCAGGTGAATTTTCAGAAGCGCGTGCTCGAAATTTTCGTTATGATTTTTTTCAAGAGGTCATGAAAAAGACAGGTGCGACAGTCTTAGTCACTGCCCACCATGCGGATGACCAGGTGGAAACGATTTTGATGCGTTTGATTCGAGGCACTCGCTTGCGCTATCTATCAGGAATTAAGGAGAAGCAAGTAGTCGGGGATATAGAAATGATTCGGCCCTTCTTGCATTTTCAAAAAAAAGACTTCCCATCAATTTTTCATTTTGAAGATATATCAAATCAGGAAAATCATTATTTTCGAAATCGTATTCGAAACT
>CAUUIG010000103.1:0-5715 GCA_963545095.1 uncultured Streptococcus sp. | reverse complement strand
CAGCTATGTTATTGATGCAGATAACTATCTCTTTAAAAATATGTTCCGCAATGATCTGACTCGTTCGACTTATTTTAGTGTCAATCGTGAAGATTGTACCAACGAATGGTTCTTGGTCTATGGAGATGACTATAAGGTTCAAGACATTACTGTTGATAGTAAGGCAGGCCGTATCCTTAGTGGTGTATCCTTCTGGGACGCTCCAACTGCAGAAAAAATTGTTAGCTTTATTGACAAGGCTTATGAAAGTGGAGAATTTGTTGATCTCTATTGGGACAATATGGTTAAGGATAATATCAAAGAGCTAGATGTCTATGTTGAAGAATTAGAAGGCAACAGCATCTATGAAATCGATAGTGTCCAAGACTATCATAAATTAGAAGAAATTCTTAAAAACGAAAATTAAAGATTCCAACATCTGGCTGAAATAGTCGGATGTTTTTTTGATTTTTTACGAATAGATAGATGAGTAGATAAAGAAATGGAGTTATTTATGAAAATCACAAACTATGAAATCTATAAGTTAAAAAAATCAGGTTTGACCAATCAACAGATTTTGAAAGTCCTAGAATACGGTGAAAATGTTGATCAAGAACTGTTGTTAGGTGATATTGCAGATATATCAGGTTGCCGAAATCCAGCCGTTTTTATGGAACGTTATTTTCAGATAGACGATACGCATTTGGAGAAGGAGTTTAAAAAATTTCCATCTTTCTCTATTTTAGATGACTGTTATCCTTGGGATTTGAGTGAAATATATGATGCACCTGTGCTTTTATTTTACAAGGGAAATCTTGACCTCTTGAAATTCCCTAAGGTAGCTGTCGTGGGCAGTCGTGCTTGTAGCAAACAGGGAGCTAAGTCAGTTGAAAAAGTCATTCAGGGCTTGGAAAATGAACTGGTTATCGTCAGTGGCTTAGCCAAGGGTATCGATACAGCAGCTCATATGGCAGCTCTTCAGAATGGCGGAAAAACCATTGCAGTGATTGGAACAGGACTGGATGTGTTTTATCCTAAAGCCAATAAACGCTTGCAAGACTACATCGGCAATGATCATCTGGTTCTCAGTGAATATGGACCTGGCGAACAACCTCTGAAATTTCATTTTCCTGCCCGCAATCGCATCATTGCTGGACTTTGTCGTGGTGTGATTGTCGCAGAGGCTAAGATGCGCTCAGGTAGTCTCATTACCTGTGAGCGAGCAATGGAGGAAGGGCGCGATGTTTTTGCTATTCCTGGTAGTATTTTAGATGGACTATCAGACGGTTGCCATCATTTGATTCAAGAAGGAGCAAAATTGGTCACCAGTGGGCAAGATGCGCTTGCGGAATTTGAATTTTAAGACGAAATTTTGCTTAATAGACAAACTTTTCCTCCATATATAGGAGCTAAGTCTTGACAGTTATGCCAAAATGGTTTACACTTTATAAAGTTTATTACTTTGAAAAGGTGTGATACTGTGGCTACGGCAACAAAAAAGAAAAAATCAACAGTTAAAAAAAATCTAGTCATCGTGGAGTCGCCTGCTAAGGCGAAAACGATTGAGAAATATCTAGGCAGAAACTACAAGGTTTTAGCCAGTGTCGGGCATATCCGTGATTTGAAGAAATCCAGTATGTCCGTCGATATTGAAAATAATTATGAACCGCAATATATCAATATCCGAGGAAAAGGTCCTCTTATCAATGACTTGAAAAAAGAAGCCAAAAAAGCTAATAAAGTCTTTCTGGCGAGTGACCCAGACCGTGAAGGAGAAGCGATTTCTTGGCATTTGGCCCATATTCTCAACTTGGATGAAAATGATTCCAACCGAGTGGTCTTCAATGAAATCACCAAGGATGCGGTCAAAAATGCTTTTAAAGAACCTCGTAAGATTGATATGGACTTGGTAGATGCCCAACAGGCTCGTCGTGTCCTAGACCGCTTGGTAGGATATTCGATTTCGCCTATTTTGTGGAAGAAGGTCAAGAAGGGCTTGTCAGCAGGTCGCGTTCAGTCTATTGCGCTTAAGTTAATCATTGACCGTGAAAATGAAATTAATGCCTTCCAACCAGAAGAATATTGGACAATTGATGCTGTCTTTAAAAAGGGAACCAAGCAATTTCAGGCTTCCTTCTATGGGGTAGATGGCAAAAAACTGAAACTGACTAGCAATGACGAGGTCAAGGAAGTTATGTCTCGTCTGACTAATAAAGACTTTTCAGTGGATCAGGTGGATAAGAAAGAGCGCAAACGCAATGCTCCTTTACCCTATACCACTTCATCTATGCAGATGGATGCTGCCAATAAAATCAATTTCCGTACTCGAAAAACCATGATGGTTGCCCAACAGCTCTATGAAGGAATTAATATTGGTTCTGGTGTTCAAGGTTTGATTACCTATATGCGTACCGATTCGACTCGTATCAGTCCTGTAGCGCAAAATGAAGCAGCAAGTTTCATTACGGACCGTTTTGGTAGCAAGTATTCTAAGCATGGCAGCAAGGTCAAAAATGCTTCAGGAGCTCAGGATGCCCATGAGGCTATTCGTCCGTCTAGTGTCTTTAATACACCTGAAAGTATTGCTAAGTATCTGGACAAGGATCAGCTCAAGCTTTATACTCTTATCTGGAATCGTTTTGTGGCGAGCCAGATGACAGCTGCTGTCTTTGATACCATGGCTGTTAAATTGTCTCAAAATGGGGTTCAATTTGCTGCTAATGGTAGTCAGGTTAAGTTTGATGGTTATCTTGCCATTTACAATGATTCTGACAAGAATAAGATGTTACCAGATATGGCTGTTGGAGATGTGGTTAAGCAGGTAAATAGCAAACCAGAGCAACATTTCACTCAACCGCCTGCTCGTTATTCTGAAGCGACCCTTATCAAGACCTTGGAGGAAAATGGGGTTGGTCGTCCGTCAACCTACGCACCAACCATTGAAACTATTCAGAAACGTTATTATGTTCGCCTTGCAGCCAAACGCTTTGAACCAACTGAGTTGGGAGAAATTGTTAATAAGCTTATCGTTGAATATTTCCCAGATATCGTAAACGTGACCTTCACAGCTGAAATGGAAGGTAAGCTGGATGATGTCGAAGTCGGAAAAGAGCAGTGGCAACGTGTCATTGATGCCTTTTACAAACCTTTCTCTAAAGAGGTTGCCAAGGCTGAAGAAGAAATGGAAAAAATCCAAATCAAGGATGAACCAGCTGGATTTGACTGTGAAGTGTGTGGCAGTCCAATGGTCATTAAACTTGGTCGTTTTGGTAAGTTCTACGCTTGTAGCAATTTCCCAGATTGTCGCCATACCCAAGCAATCGTGAAAGAGATTGGTGTTGAGTGTCCAAGTTGTCATCAGGGAAAAATCATTGAACGTAAAACAAAACGTAACCGCCTTTTCTATGGTTGTAATCGCTATCCAGAATGTGAATTTACCTCTTGGGACAAGCCTGTTGGTCGTGAATGTCCAAAATGTGGCAACTTCCTCATGGAGAAAAAAGTCCGTGGTGGTGGCAAGCAGGTTGTTTGTAGCAAGGGGGATTACGAAGAAGAAAAGATTAAATAAGAGGAGGAGCCCGAATGTAAATTTCAGGCTCTTTTTGGTTAGAACTTGACAAAATTCATCATTTTATGCGAAACTAGAAGAAGATTATTTTATATTCAATGAAAATCAAAGAGCAAACTAGGAAACTAACCGCAGGTTGCTCAAAGCACTGCTTTGAGGTTGCAGATAAGACCGACGAAGTCAGGAACCATACCTACGTCAAGGCGACGTTGACGCGGTTTGAAGAGATTTTCGAAGAGTATTAACTAGGAGAAGTTATGCGTATTGTTTATCTAATTATTGGTTTTTTATCGCTGGCCTTGGCTATTGTTGGGGTTGTTTTACCCTTGTTGCCTACAACACCTTTTCTTTTACTGTCTATTGCCTGTTTCTCAAGAAGTTCCAAACGTTTCGAAGATTGGCTTTATCATACCAAGCTCTATCAGAGCTATGTAGCTGATTTTCGCGAGACCAAGTCTATTGCGCGTGAACGAAAGAAAAAGATCATCGTATCTATCTACATTTTGATGGGAATTTCCATTTATTTTGCCCCTCTCTTACCAGTCAAAATCGGTCTGGGAGCTTTGACCATCTTTATCACTTATTATCTCTTCAAGGTCATTCCAGACAAAGAATAAAAAATAGTAACTATTTTCCTTGATATAAATGAAAGCATATTCACAACAATATGATATAATAAGTTTAAAGTAATCTTCAAGGAGAATCAAATGATTTACGAATTTTGTGCTGAAAATGTGACCTTGCTTGAAAAAGCGATGCAGGCTGGAGCTCGTCGGATCGAACTCTGTGATAATCTAGCAGTGGGAGGAACAACACCAAGCTATGGAGTTACTAAGGCAGCAGTTGAACTGGCAGCTAACTACGATACGACCATCATGACCATGATTCGTCCACGTGGTGGCGACTTTGTCTATAATGACCTAGAAATTGCTATTATGCTAGAAGACATTCGTTTAACTGCTCAGGCTGGAAGTCAAGGGGTTGTATTTGGGGCTTTAACTGCTGATAAAAAGTTGGATAAGCCTAATCTGGAGAAATTGATAGCTGCATCAAAAGGAATGGAAATTGTCTTTCACATGGCCTTTGATGAATTGAGCGATGAAGATCAACTGGAAGCTATTGACTGGCTCAGTCAAGCTGGAGTCACTCGAATCCTGACTCGTGCTGGTGTATCTGGTGACTCCTTAGAAAAACGTTTTGCCCACTATCACAGAATTTTGGAGCATGCTAAAGGTAAAATTGAAATTCTACCAGGTGGAGGGATTGACTTGGACAACCGTCAAACCTTTATTGACCTGTTGGGCGTGACACAATTGCACGGAACCAAGGTTGTCTTTTAAAAAATAGAAAGGGACTGCTAGCTTTGGGTAGCAGTTTTCACTTATGTTTGAAATTTTTAAATCTTACCAGTTTAATCAAGAAAAGGCTCGTGCCTATGGTTTTGTAGAAAGTAGTGGAGTCTGGACCTATAGTTGCCAGATTTTGCAGGGTGACTTTGTCATGACTGTATCCATCACTGCTGATAATGTGAGTTTTCAGGTCTTTGACCAGGAGACGGGTGATCCTTATCCCCAAGTCCATATGCAAAGTATGACAGGGACTTTTGTTGCAAGTGTTCGTGAGGCTTGTTTGGAGATTCTTTACCAGATTCGGAAGGCTTGTTTTGATGTGCAGGATTTTATCTGTTCTCAGACTAAGCGTATCATGGCTCAGATTCAGGAAAAGTATGGTAATCAGTTGGAGTATCTGTGGGAAAAATCACCTGATACGGCAGTGTTAAGACATGAAGGCAATAAAAAATGGTATGCTGTTTTGATGAGAATACCTTGGGATAAGTTGGAAAAGGGCAGAGAAGGTTTAGTCGAAGCAGTCAACCTCAAACATGATCAAGTAGTGGACCTGCTTTCACAAAAGGGCATTTATCCAGCTTTTCATATGAACAAACGCTACTGGATTAGTGTGGCTTTTGATGATACTTTGTCAGATGAAATGATACTTGAATTGATAGAAAAAAGTTGGAATTTAACTTCTAAAAAATGAAACATTTCAAGAATTTTCAAGTACTTTCAATTAGCTAAATATTCTATACTGAAGAAATTTTCAGAAAATATTTGATTTTTTCTTGACAAGTGCTTTTGCCTATGCTAAAATACTAAACAAGATATCAA
>CAUUIG010000102.1:0-5813 GCA_963545095.1 uncultured Streptococcus sp. | reverse complement strand
AGTATTTTAATTCTTGGTAACGCTTGGGTAATTCCTTATAGTCTGGCATCAAGACGTAGGATGGAATTTCTAGCCTATCTGCAATATATTCCAGTGTTTTTATCGTCGGGCGAAATTCTCCTTTTTCAATGCGCACCAATTGACGGACTGATAACTCAGACTCATCTCCACAAAAAACAGGGCGACTAAGTCCTTTCTCCTCTCTTAAAAGTCGCACTTTATCCCCTAACTCATTTATCTTGTTCATTTGCCCCTCGCATGATTATAAAAGATTTGATTTTCAAACAAATATATGCGATTATTATACCATTTTTCAAATAGAATTACAAAAAAAGAGACAGGAAATTCCTGCCTCTAGGCTGATAAACAATTATTTACGGCGTCCTGGACGTTCTGCATAGCCATAGTAAGCATCTGCCATGATTTCTTCCATGTCAGCTACCATTGGCAAGCGTGGGTTAGCAGGTGAACATTGATCTTCATAAGCAAGCAAAGCAATTTCATGCAAGCTGTCTTTCCAAGCTTTTTCATCAATTCCTTGATCCTTGAAGTTCATCTTGATACCTACTGCAACACCAAGTTCGTAAACAGCTTTAGCGTATGCTTCAACTGCTTCTTCTGGAGTTGAGTGAGGCAAGCCAAGCATTTTCGCGATGTCTTGGAATTTCTCATCAGCTTTCCAGTAGTTGTATTTAGGCCATGTAGTAGTCTTAGATGGACGAGTTCCGTTGTAACGGATAACGTATGGAAGCAAGATAGCATTTGTACGTCCGTGAACAGTGTGGTGAACACCACCAATCTTGTGGGCCATTGAGTGGCTCATACCAAGGAAGGCATTGGCGAAGGCCATACCAGCCATTGTAGATGCATTGTGCATTTTCTCACGAGCTTCTGGGTCAGCTGTCTTAACAGATTTTTCTAACCATTCAAAGACAAGTTTGATTGTTTGAAGCGCAATACCGTCTGTATAGTCGTTAGCAAAGTTTGAAGTATAGGCTTCAGTCGCGTGAGTCAAGACGTCCATACCTGTATCAGCAGCGATAAAGTCTGGAACTGATTCAACCAAAGCAGGGTCAACAATGGCAATAGTCGGTGTCAATGAGTAGTCAGCCAATGGATATTTGCGGTTGTTTTTCTTATCAGAGATAACGGCAAATGGTGTTACTTCTGAACCAGTACCTGAAGTTGTTGGGATACCGATGTACTTCGCTTTCTTACCAAGTGATGGGAAGCGGAAGGCGCGTTTACGAATATCCATGAATTTTTGAACCAAGTCACGGAAGTCGATTTCTGGTTGTTCGTAGAAGAGCCACATAACTTTCGCTGCGTCCATTGGTGAACCACCACCAAGAGCGATAATTGTATCTGGTTCAAATGCTCTCATCACTTCAGCACCACGTTCTACAGTTGTGATATCTGGATCTGGTTCAACATCTGAGAAGACTTGGATAGTTACACGGTTGCTACGTGCGTTCAATTGGTCGATAATACGTTGAACGAAACCAAGTTTTTCGATTGATTTATCCGTAACGATCATAACGCGTTCAATATCTTCACATGTTTGAAGGTATTGGATAGAATTGCGTTCGAAGTAAATTTTTGAAGGAACTTTAAACCATTGCATATTATTTCTACGTTTCCCTACTTTCTTGATGTTTAGAAGGTTAATAGCGCTCACGTTATCCCCAACTGAATTGCGTCCGTATGAACCACATCCAAGTGTCAATGATGGGATGAAGGCATTGTAAACGTCACCGATACCACCGAAAGTAGATGGAGAGTTCCAGATAATACGCATAGCTTTGATTTCTGTACCAAAGCGTTTAGCAAGCTCTTCGTCTTTTGTATGGATAGCTGCTGAGTGACCAAGTCCGTTAAACTCAACCATTTGACGAGCTTTTGTAAGACCATCTTCTGTGTCTTCAGCTTTCAATACAGCGATTACTGGTGACAATTTTTCACGAGTCAGTGGTTCTTTTGGTCCTACTTCCTCACATTCTGCCGCCAAGATGTTTGTTCCTTCTGGAACACTGAATCCTGCTTGTTCTGCAATCCATGCTGCTGGTTTACCAACAATGTTTGCATTTAGTTTAGCACCAGCACAGTTTTTGCTGTTTGCTTTAACACCGAAACAGAATTCTTCAAGAAGTGCTTTTTCTTTTTTGTTTACAAAGTAAGTGTGGTATGATTTGAATTCTTCTACAAATTCGTCGTACACTTCTTTATCAATGATAACCGCTTGCTCTGATGCACAGACCATCCCATTATCAAATGATTTAGACATCACAATGTCATGGGCAGCTTGACGAAGGTCAGCAGATTTTTCTACATAGGCAGGGACGTTTCCGGCACCTACCCCAAGAGCTGGTTTCCCACATGAGTAAGCAGCTTTAACCATGGCGTTACCACCAGTTGCAAGGATAGTAGCAACACCTTCGTGGTTCATAAGCGCTCCAGTTGCTTCCATAGATGGCTCTGTAATCCATTGAACACAGTTTTCAGGCGCTCCAGCTGCGATAGCGGCATCACGAACGATTTGTGCTGCGTGGGCTGATGATTCTTGAGCTGATGGGTGGAAGGCAAACACGATTGGATTACGTGTTTTCAAAGCAATCAATGATTTGAAAATTGCTGTTGATGTTGGGTTTGTTGTTG
Organism: uncultured Streptococcus sp.; assembly: GCA_963545095.1. Taxonomy (GTDB): domain Bacteria; phylum Bacillota; class Bacilli; order Lactobacillales; family Streptococcaceae; genus Streptococcus. Next base: position 3,158 of record CAUUIG010000102.1, on the reverse strand, counting down.
GAGTGACACCACACACAACACCGACAGGTTCTGCAATTTTAGTCAATCCTGTAACAGGATCATCTTCGATAACTCCGACAGTTTTAACTCCGCGCATGTTATTCACAACATGTTCACAGGCAAAAAGGTTTTTTGTCGCCTTGTCTTCAAATACACCACGACCAGTTTCTTCAATTGCATGTTGTGCTAGGATACCGTGCGCATCAAGAGCTGCAACTGAAGCTTTCGCTACGATGTAGTCAACTTGCTCTTGGTTCAACTTGCGCATTTCATCAAGCGCAACCAAAGCTTTTTTCACGAGAGCATCGACATGCTTTTCAGCAGCAAGTTGTTTTTCCTCAGGTGTTACAGTTTTTTTATCAGCCATATTTTCCTCCATAGCCTTAAAGGATTTAAACCCTTTGTTAATTTTTTCACAAGTTTATTATAACTCTTTTTTTATGTTTTGTAAACAGTTTCATAAACATTTCACAAAGAATTTTTGCGATATTGTGAAATTACTCTCAAATACGTTATCGTATCAGCTTTTAACTAGATGATTGTGAAATAACAACAAAAAATTTTTTATTTCACAAACCTAATAAAAAGGTGGAAGGCGCTTTCTTTTTTCTTGTAAAAAACCTCCTTGTCAGGAGGTCTTATTTTTGTTGAAAAACGCCTTGTTTAAAAGTACCTTCATAAACAACTTCTTGTTCTGTTGTTAGTTTTCCTTTTCCTTCAGCCTGACCATTTACAAAATCACCTTCGTAGGTCCAACCTTCTTTAGATTGAAAGGTACCTTTTCCGTTGAAGGCTCCATTACTGAAACCACCTGTATATTGGTCTCCATTTTGGAAAGTAATGGTACCTTGTCCATTCATTTTACCACGTACAAGACTGCCGTCATAAACAATCGTTCCATTATCGAGTTTTAAGACACCTTTTCCGGGAATATTTAGAAAAAAGACGAGTACGGCACAAAAAACAATCGTAACTACTGCCAAAAGCTCTAAACGTGGACGAGTCAGATAGACACGATACTTGTCGTAAAAATTCTTAAGATTTTCCATCTTCACTCTCCTTTTCTAAACGTTCTAACCAAGCTTGACAACCCTCTTGAACACGCTGATAGGTTTCCTCAAAATCTCCTGTATACCAAGGATCTGGAACACTTTCAGATGCGAATGAGTAAATCTTATCTTGACAGTCTGCTGGACACATCTGACGTAAGTCAGAAACATTTGAAGCATCCATTCCGATAATATAATCAAAGGCTTCAAAATCTTCCTTACTAATCTGAAGCGATGTCTTATTCTTGTCATAAGGAATCTCATACTGTTGCAAAATTCCCTGAGTGCCCTTATGAATCGGATTACCATGTTCCCAAGAAGAAGTCGCTCGACTTTGGATTTCATAATTATCTGTCATTGATTTCATCACAAACTCGGCCATAGGGCTGCGGCAAATATTCCCCAGACAGACAAAGACTAATTTTTTCATCCCATTTCCTTTCTTTTATAGAAAAACGGGAGTTCGTAATCCCGTCTTATTTTTCAATTGTACCTTCGAGTGAAGCTGTTTCTTTCAGAGGTAATACTGTCTTGATAGCAGCTAGTTCAAAAGTCAAGTAAACTCCATCGACATCAAGAACAATTGTTTTCTTTTCTGTATCTACTTCATCGACTGTTCCATAAAGGCCACCGATTGTAATAACTTCATAGCCTTTTTGTAGTTTATTCAAGCTTTCCATACGTTTTTGTGCTTGTTTCTTTTGAGAGCGTTGCGTAAAGAACATCAAGCCCACCATAAGGGCTAGCATGATTAAAAATGTATAATTTGGATTCATTGTCTTCTCCTTTGTCTTTTACATAGGACTACTATATCAAATTTCAGCTACTTTTACAAGATTGTACCTTGCTTTTCTAGTAAGAAAAACCAGAGCTTGCGCCCTGATTTTTAGGATTATTTCAAGTCTTGAACGACTTTTACAAGATTTTCTACAGTAAAGCCATATTCTGCCAATACTTTTGGTGCTGGGGCAGAGGCTCCGAAGGTATCAATACCTAGAACAGCACCATCAAGACCAACGTATTTGTACCAGTTTTGAGTTGCACCCATTTCGACTGCAACACGACGGCGAACTGCATTTGGAAGAATTTCTTCCTTGTATGCTGCATCTTGTTTATCAAAGACATCTGTAGATGGCATGCTGACTACACGGACTTTTGCACCTTGACTAGCCAATTCTTTGGCAGCTGAGACCGCCAAATTCACCTCTGAACCTGTTGCAATCAAGATCGTATCAAAGTCTGCTGCATTTTCATAGACAACATAGGCACCTTTAGCAACCTTGTCGAAGTCTGTTCCCTCTTCAACAGTCAAGTTTTGACGTGTCAAGACAAGGGCAGTTGGTGTTTTCTCACTTGTCACTGCAAGGTACCAAGCTGCTTGTGTTTCACGCGCATCTGCTGGACGGAAAACATTTAGATTTGGCATAGCACGAAGACCTGCCAAGTGCTCAACTGGTTCGTGAGTCGGACCGTCTTCCCCAACTGCAATAGAATCGTGGGTAAAGACATAAGTCACAGGAAGTCCTTGTAAGGCTGACAAGCGAACAGCTGCCTTCACATAGTCAGAGAAGACGAAGAAAGTTCCACCGTATACACGAAGTCCACCGTGAAGGGCCATCCCGTTCAAGATTGTTCCCATTGCAAATTCACGAACACCAAACTGAATGTTACGGTTCAAGCGATTGGCATCGTCTTGAAGTCCGTCAGTCTTGATATAAGTCATGTTTGAGTGAGCTAGGTCAGCTGATCCACCTAGGAAGGTTGGTAACTTAGCTGCCACAACGTTTAAGGCATCCTGACTCGAGTTACGAGTTGCTTGAGAGAAGCCATTTTCTAATGCTGGGAAGTCTGCTGGAGTCACTTCAACTGGATCACGTCCGTCGATGATGGCTTCTACTTCTGCAGCCAATTCTGGGTGAGCTTCTTTATAATCAGCAACTAGCTTTGTCCAAGTTTGATAAACTGATGCACCACGATCTGCAACATGTTCTTTGAAATCAGCATATACTTGTTCTGGGATTTCAAATGGTTCGTAGTCCCAACCAAGGGCTTGACGAGTTGCTGCAGTTTCATCTGCTCCAAGAGGAGCACCGTGTACAGCATTAGTTC
>CAUUIG010000101.1:0-6044 GCA_963545095.1 uncultured Streptococcus sp. | reverse complement strand
TGTAGATAGAACTGACGAAGTCAGTAACCATACCTACGGCAAGGCGACGTTGACGTGGTTTGAAGAGATTTTCGAAGAGTATTAGAAAATACCAATCAATGCTTGCATACCGAGGCTGGTGAGGATGATGGCAATCCAGCAGACGGCTCCGAGAACAATGGATTTTCCACTGGATTTGACCATAGCGACCAGATTGGTTTTGAGACCGATAGCACTCATGGCCATGACAATAAGGAATTTAGAGAGTTGTTTGAGAGGGGTAAAGAAACTACTGGACACACCTAGAGAGGTGAGTAGTGTAGTGAGGAGAGAGGCAAGGATAAAGCAAAGGATAAAAAGTGGGAAGACTTTTTTCAGTTGTAGGCTTTGCTTGTTCTCTTGTTGGCGACTTTGCCAGTAGGATAGAAAGAGCGTGATAGGGATAATGGCCAAAGTACGTGTGAGTTTAACAATGGTTGCAGACTCGAGGGTATTGCTTTGGTAAAGACTGTCCCAAGCGCTGGCGGTAGCCGTTACAGAGGAAGTATCATTGACCGCAGTTCCTGCAAAGAGGGCGAAGCCTTCATTTGATAAGTGAAGCCAGGTGCCTAGAGTTGGAAAGATGAGCGCAGCCAAGACATTGAAGAAAAAGATAACGGAAATGGCTTGGGCTACTTCCTTTTCCTTAGCATCAATAACAGGCGCTGTCGCCGCAATGGCAGAACCCCCACAGATGGAAGAACCTACTCCAACCAAGGTAGCCAGTTTTGTATCCAGTGCAAAGAAGCGCTGGAAGAAGTAGGCAATAATCAGAGCTATTGAGATAGTGGACAGGATGACAGGGAGTGAAGATTGGCCAACTGCGAAGACCTGCGAGATATTGAGACCAAAACCAAGCAAGACAACGGCATATTGGAGCAATTTTTTAGAACTAAAGGTCAACCCAGCATCCAGTTGTTTATAGGACGAGAGAAAGGGATGTAGGAGCATGCCTATGAAAATGGCAAAAACGGGCGCGCCAATAACAGGGAAGAATCCTCCTAAGTACCAAGATACGATAGAAATGAGAAGGCAGGCCAAGATACCTGCTCCATTTTTTGATAGAAATGACATAAAAACCTCCAAATAAAATCTCTTATCATTATAGACCTATAAACAGGAAAAGTAAAGTAGACAGTGGAAAAGCTATTCTATAATGTATTTTTGCGGTCGGGGGGCTTTTGTAGTATAATAGAGATACGTTTTGAAAGTAGGAGGTATCTATGGACTTAACTAAGCGCTTTAATAAACAGTTAGATAAGATTCAAGTTTCGTTGATTCGTCAGTTTGACCAGGCTATTTCGGAGATTCCTGGGGTCTTGCGTTTGACTTTGGGGGAACCTGATTTTACAACGCCAGACCATGTCAAGGATGCGGCCAAGCGAGCGATTGACCAGAACCAATCCTACTATACAGGGATGAGTGGTTTGCTGACTTTACGTCAGGCAGCTAGTGACTTTGTTAAGGAAAGGTACCAACTGGACTATGCTCCTGAAAATGAAATCCTGGTTACAATTGGGGCGACAGAGGCCTTATCTGCTACGTTGACGGCTATTTTGGAAGAGGGAGACAAGGTGCTCTTGCCAGCTCCTGCCTATCCAGGTTATGAACCGATTGTCAATCTAGTTGGGGCAGAGGTTGTCGAGATTGATACGACTGAAAATGGTTTTGTCTTGACTCCTGAGATGTTGGAAAAAGCTATTTTGGAGCAGGGTGATAAGCTCAAGGCGGTTATTCTTAACTATCCAGCCAATCCGACAGGAATTACCTACAGTCGGGAGCAGTTGGAAGCCTTGGCAGCTGTTTTGCGTAAGTATGAGATTTTCGTTGTCTGTGATGAGGTTTACTCAGAATTGACCTACACAGGGGAAGCCCATGTGTCTCTAGGAACTATGTTGAGAGATCAGGCTATCATTATCAATGGTTTGTCTAAATCGCATGCTATGACTGGTTGGCGTTTGGGCTTGATTTTTGCTCCTGCGGTCTTCACAGCCCAGTTAATCAAGAGTCATCAGTACTTGGTGACTGCCGCAAATACCATGGCGCAACATGCTGCGGTGGAAGCCTTGACGGCTGGTAAAAACGATGCAGAACCTATGAAAAGGGAATACATCCAGCGTCGGGACTATATTATCGAGAAAATGACTGCTCTTGGTTTTGAGATTATCAAACCAGACGGTGCCTTCTATATCTTTGCTAAGATTCCAGAGGGCTACAATCAAGATTCTTTTGCTTTTCTGAAGGATTTTGCTCAGAAGAAGGCTGTTGCCTTTATCCCGGGTGCAGCTTTTGGTCGCTACGGAGAAGGGTATGTTCGCTTATCTTATGCAGCGAGCATGGAGACTATCAAAGAAGCCATGAAACGACTTGAGGAGTACATGAGAGAAGCATGATTCAGTCTATCACGAGTCAAGGCTTGGTGCTCTACAATCGCAATTTTCGTGAGGATGACAAGCTAGTCAAGATTTTTACAGAGCAGGCTGGCAAACGCATGTTTTTCGTCAAATACGCTGGTCAGTCCAAACTGGCGCCTGTTATTCAACCCTTGGTGCTGGCACGATTTCTCTTGCGAATCAATGATGACGGGCTCAGCTATATTGAGGACTATCACGAGGTCATGACCTTTCCCAAGATTAATAGCGATCTCTTTGTCATGGCTTATGCGACCTATGTGGCAGCTCTTGCAGATGCTAGTTTGCAGGACAATCAGCAGGATGCTCCCTTGTTTGCTTTTTTGCAAAAGACTTTGGAGTTGATGGAAGCGGGCTTAGATTATCAGATTTTGACTAATATTTTTGAAATTCAAATCTTGACTCGATTTGGAATCAGCCTCAATTTTAATGAGTGTGTCTTTTGCCATCGGGTCGGTCAGGCTTTTGACTTTTCTTTCAAATATGGAGCCTGCCTCTGTCCAGACCATTATCATGAAGATGAGAGACGTTGCCATCTCAATCCCAATATCCCCTATCTGCTCAATCAATTTCAAGCTATTGATTTTGAGACCTTGGAGACCATTTCGCTCAAGCCTGAAATCAAGCAAGAGCTACGCCAATTTATGGATCAACTCTACGAAGAGTACGTTGGGATTCACCTAAAATCAAAGAAATTTATTGATTCCCTAGCAGACTGGGGACAATTACTAAAAGAGGAAAACAAATGAAAAAAATCGCAGTAGATGCCATGGGGGGCGATTATGCACCTCAGGCCATCGTTGAGGGTGTCAATCAAGCCCTGGCTGACTTTTCAGATATCGAGGTTCAGCTCTACGGAGATGAAGCTAAAATCAAGCAATATCTGACAGCGACAGAGCGCGTCAGCATTATCCATACGGATGAGAAGATTGATTCAGACGATGAACCTACGAGAGCTATTCGGAAGAAGAAAAATGCCAGTATGGTATTGGCGGCCAAGGCTGTCAAAGAAGGTGAAGCAGACGCTGTGCTCTCAGCTGGGAATACAGGTGCTTTGTTGGCGGCAGGATTCTTCATCGTGGGTCGTATCAAGAATATCGACCGTCCTGGGCTTATGTCAACCTTGCCGACCATTGATGGGAAAGGTTTTGACATGCTTGACCTCGGTGCTAATGCGGAAAATACAGCCCAGCACCTTCATCAATACGCTGTTCTCGGCTCCTTCTATGCCAAGAATGTTCGTGGCATTGCGCAACCACGTGTTGGCTTGCTCAATAACGGAACAGAGAGTAGCAAGGGCGATCCGCTTCGTAAGGAAACTTACGAATTACTAGTAGCTGATGAAAGTTTGAATTTTATCGGAAACGTGGAAGCGCGTGATTTGATGAATGGCGTTGCTGATGTTGTCGTGGCAGATGGTTTCACGGGAAACGCTGTGCTCAAATCCATTGAAGGGACAGCTATGGGAATCATGGGCTTGCTCAAGACCGCTATTACAGGTGGTGGTCTTCGAGCGAAACTAGGCGCCCTCCTTCTCAAGGATAGCCTCAGAGGTTTGAAAAAACAGCTCAACTACTCAGATGTTGGTGGAGCAGTCTTGTTTGGTGTCAAGGCACCGGTTGTCAAGACTCATGGCTCAAGCGATGCCAAGGCTGTTTATAGTACAATCCGCCAGATTCGTACCATGCTAGAAACAGACGTAGTTGCCCAGACTGCGCGTGAATTTTCAGGAGAATAAAAGAGATGACAGAAAAAGAAATTTTTGACCGTATTGTGACCATTATCCAAGAGCGACAGGGAGAGGACTTTGTCGTGACAGAATCCTTGAGTCTGAAAGACGATTTGGATGCGGACTCAGTTGACTTGATGGAGTTTATCTTGACACTGGAAGATGAATTTAATATCGAAATCAGCGATGAGGAAATTGACCAACTCCAAAGTGTAGGAGATGTGGTAGAAGTCGTCAAAAGTAAAGAATAGTAAGAAGCAACATGCAAGTCGTGTTGCTTTTTTATTGTAAGGAAAAATAAAAAATTTAGAACTTTTAGTGGGAATTATGAATAGATAGATAAGGAAGAAAAAGGAGGAGTGTTTATGTATGTGACTGGTTTTTATCCGTGGTTCATTAAATTATTTTTCAACTAAATTTGATTTAGTTGTACGTTTTCGAATTTTTTTCGAATAGATAAGTAAGAGGAAAAGGAAAGGAGTTTGCTTCATGTATCTACCAATTTTCTATTCATGGTATATTAAATTATTTTTTAAATAAAATTTAATTTAGTTGTTCATTTTCGAATTCTTTTTCGAATAGATAAGTAAGAGGGAAACGAAAGGAGCCTAGTTCATGTTTATATCAATGTTCTACCCATGGTTTACTAAATTATTTTTCAAATAAAATTTAATTTGGTTGTACGTTTTCGAATTCTTTTTCGAATAGATAAGTAAGAGGAAAAAAGAAAGGAATAAAATAATGAAAGAACATTACTATGGATTTGTTGAGCTAACGTCGGAAGAATTGACCAATATTCAAGGTGGAGAAAATTGGACGAAGACCCTTGTAGATTGGTACATTGGATTTCGTAGAGGTTTTGGTTTTTAGGAGGATAAGAGATGAATGAAATGAATGATAAGTATACTATTGAAGTATTAAAGGAAAGCGACTTAGCTTTGCTGGTGGGTGGTAGCAAGGAAAGTTATCAACATGGTTTAATGGTGGGGTTAATTTTACGTCGTGCATTATTTGGATTTTAAGATAACATTTAGAGAGTAAAGTTTACCTACAACAATGAACAGAATATATGAAAAAGGAAAGACAAATAACTACCTTTTTCAATCGTTAATAATCAAAAAAGGAGAATAAGATGGAACAAATTAAAAATATGGAAAATAGTTTTCATGTAATGAGTCATGAGGAATTGGCCGATGTAGAAGGAGGCTTGTTGTTTGGTTTAGTAGTAGTTGGAGGAGTCGCAATTGCAGGAACATTTTTATTGGGTGCTGTAGATGGTGCTTCAGGAGCACATGCTAAGCGTCGTGGAGGTTAACAGGGAAGGAAGAGCGCTAATGGAACGCATAATAGAAAGTTGGATTACTAGGGTAGAGAATTTTTACAGTTTGCAGTCAATTCCTGTAAAAGTATTAATTTTCATAGTTGGAGTAGTTGGGGTTTATGCTTTAGGGACATTACTTTTAGGACCGATTTATTGGGCGGGGCAGAAGTTTGGCGAAATGGTTTACAATTATTTATTTTAATAAAAAATTATAGATAAAGAGGAACAGACATAATGAATATGATAAAAATTGAAGAAAAATTTACAAGTCTTACAGAAAAAGATTTAGCAACAGTAGAGGGCGGTCGAGTGTCATGGAGAGGTAATATTAACATCGATGTCCATAAAGTGATTGATAGTACGGGAAGATTTTTCGGTGGTATCTATAATGCTGGTAGAGCATTTGGGCGAAATGTTTACAATGCATTTTATTAATATAGTTTATTAAAATGAATATCATATATTATATTTTTGAATTCGTTTTCGAATAGACCATAATCTGATTATAGTCAGAGAGGCATTTCTATGTTTTTAAAAAAAGAAGTGATATTATTAGGGGTATTGT
>CAUUIG010000100.1:0-6111 GCA_963545095.1 uncultured Streptococcus sp. | reverse complement strand
AAGAATTTTGATAGAAAACAAAGATATGGCATTCGTAAATTTGCAGTTGGTGTAGCCTCTGTAACTATTGGTGCAGTAGTGTTTGGAGTAAATCCTGTATTGGCAAATGAACAAGGAAATTCAACTGTAACTGCTGCTGAAAATAATAATCAAGGTTTATCAGAATTACCAAAAGAAGCTTCTTCAGGCAGTCTTGCTCATTTAGATAGTGAACTAGCTGGAAAATTGGCAACAGCGAAAGACAATGGTGTGGAAGTTGATCAGGATAAGTTAAAGAAAAATGAGACTACTGAAGCAGAGACGACAACTCCAACAAATAAACCTGCAGCTGAAAATACACCAGCTCCTGCTGATAAACCAGAAACAGATTCTGCAACTACAGAAGCAAGTAACAAGGACCAAGATAAAGAAGAAGAGGGCATGATTCCTCGAGATTATTATGCTAGAGAGTTAAAAAATGTCAACACTGTAGTAGAAAAAGAAGATGTAGAAACCAATCCTTCAAATGGGCAAAGAGTTGACATGAAAGAGGAACTCGACAAGCTTCAAAAACTTCAAAATGCGACCATCCATATGGAATTTAAGCCAGATGCGTCTGCTCCACGTTTTTACAACCTCTTTTCAGTTTCTAGTGATACCAAAGTAAATGAGTACTTCACCATGGCCATCCTTGATAACACAGCTATCGTTGAAGGTCGTGATGCCAATGGAAACCAATTCTATGGTGATTATAAAACTGCTCCTTTGAAGATTAAGCCAGGTCAGTGGAACTCTGTAACCTTTACAGTTGAAAGACCAAATGCAGACCAACCAAAAGGTCAGGTTCGCGTCTATGTAAATGGTGTTTTGTCGCGCACAAGTCCTCAGTCTGGTCGTTTCATTCAAGATATGCCAGATGTTAACCATGTGCAAATCGGTACAACAAAGCGTACAGGCAAAAACTTCTGGGGCGCTAATCTTAAAGTCCGTAATCTAACTGTTTATGATCGTGCCCTTTCTCCAGAAGAAGTTAAAAAACGTAGTCAACTTTTTGAAAGAGGAGAGTTGGAAAAGAAACTTCCTGAAGGAGCAGAAGTAACTGCTAAACTGGATGTTTTTGAAGGTGGGGAGAACCGCAAGCCGAATAAAGATGGTATTGCAAGCTATCGTATTCCAGCCCTACTTAAAACTGATAAGGGAACTCTAATTGCTGGAACTGATGAAAGACGCTTGCATCATTCTGACTGGGGTGACATCGGTATGGTTGTTCGTCGTAGTGATGATAAGGGGAAAACTTGGGGAAATAGAATTGTTATCTCAAATCCTCGTGATAATGAGAAGGCTAGGAATCCAGAATGGCCATCACCAGTCAACATTGACATGGCCCTAGTTCAAGATCCAAAGACGAAGCGAATCTTTGCCATCTATGATATGTTCCTTGAAGGTAAGGCTGTATTTTCTCTTCCAGGAAAAGCACCACAAGCTTATGAGCAAATTGGTGACAAGGTTTACCAAATCTTGTACAAACAAGGTGATGCAGGACGTTATACAATTCGTGAAAATGGTGAAGTTTTCGATCCTGAAAATAGAAAAACAGAATACCGAGTTGTAGTGGATCCTAAGAAGCCAGCATACAGTGATAAGGGTGACCTTTACAAAGGCGAAGAACTTATCGGTAATATCTACTTTGAGTATAGTGACAAGAATATCTTTAGGGTTTCAAATACCAACTATCTCTGGATGTCTTACAGTGACGATGATGGTAAAACTTGGTCTGCACCAAAAGATATAACATACGGCATTCGTAAGGATTGGATGCACTTCTTAGGTACTGGCCCTGGTACAGGTATTGCCTTGCATTCAGGGCCTCACAAAGGGCGTCTTGTTATCCCTGCCTACACGACAAATAACGTATCCTATCTAAGTGGTTCTCAGTCTTCACGCGTCATTTACTCAGATGACCATGGTGAAACTTGGCATGCAGGGGAAGCTGTTAATGATAACCGTCCAGTAGGTAACCAAACAATTCACTCTTCAACCATGAATAATCCAGGTGCTCAAAATACGGAGTCAACCGTAGTTCAGTTAAATAATGGAGATCTCAAACTCTTCATGCGTGGATTGACAGGCGATCTTCAAGTTGCTACAAGTAAAGATGGTGGAGCAACTTGGGAAAAGGAAATCAAACGTTATCCAGAAGTGAAAGATGCCTATGTTCAAATGTCAGCTATTCATACGATGCATGATGGGAAAGAATACGTTCTTCTTAGCAATGCTGCTGGGCCAGGTCGTGAACGTAAAAATGGTTTAGTCCATTTGGCTCGTGTCGAAGAAAATGGAGAGCTGACTTGGCTTAAGCATAACCCTATTCAAAGTGGTAAGTTTGCCTACAATTCTATTCAAGATCTCGGGAATGGCGAATATGGATTGCTTTATGAGCATGCAGATAACAACCAAAACGAATATACCTTGTCTTATAAGAAATTTAATTGGGATTTCTTAAGCAAGGATATGGTTTCTCCAACCGAAGCAAAAGTTACACATGCAGTTCATATGGGGCAAGGCATTATTGCCATGGAATTTGATTCAGAAGTATTGGTCAATCAAGCACCAACTTTACAGCTTGCAAATGGTAAGACAGCTACGTTTATGACGCAGTATGATACCAAGACTCTGTTGTTTACAGTAGATCCTGAGGATATTGGTCAAAAAGTTACAGGATTAGCAGAAGGCGCTATCGAAAGTATGCATAATTTACCTGTTTCAGTAGTTGGTTCTAAGATTTCTCATGGTATAAATGGAAGTGAAGTTGCGACAAATGAAGTTCCAGAATTTAAAGGGGGCGTAAATGCAGTTCTAGCAGCTTCAAATGAGGTTCCTGAATATACGGGAGATGCTAATTTTGTCTTGGCAGCTTCAAATGACCTTTCTGAATATAAAGGAGGTGTCAATGGCGTTGAGGCAGCAATCCATGAAGTGCCAGAGTACAAGGGAGAAACCAAACCAGTCTTAGCAGCTGCAAACGAACGTCCAGCTAAGAAGTTATCTCTTGGACAAGATGCTACTTATCAAGCACCAGCGGCTAAACAAAACGAGCTACCAAATACTGGAAGTAAAGAAAACACAACCCTTATTTCTATAGGATTAGTGGCAGGTCTCTTATCTGTCTTGACATTAGGAAAGAAACGAAAAGAAGACTAGACTAGGTTTTGAATAAAATGAACTTAGCTCATCGTTAATGATAAAAGAGATGGCCCATTTGAAAGATGGCTATCTCTTTTTGTCATTTTAGGTACTAAGTGAATTGAAAATAAGACCGAGCTGAAACTACTTTCAGAAACAGCTGTTCTATAAAATGCTTTTAAAACTGCAATCTATCATAGAACAAACTCTTGAAAGCGCTTTAAAAATAGTATATAATTGTCTCATAAGAAAAAAGGAAAAGGAGGAAAAAGGATGCCACAGATTACTAAAGAAGCCTTGATTAATCAAATTAAAGATGGAATCATTGTTTCTTGTCAGGCCCTTCCTCACGAACCGCTTTATACAGAAGCGGGAGGAGTCATCCCCTTGCTGGTCAAAGCGGCTGAGCAAGGTGGAGCAGTCGGTATCCGAGCAAACAGTGTTCGTGATATCAAAGAAATAAAGGAGGTTACAAAACTTCCGATTATCGGGATTATCAAACGAGATTATCCACCTCAAGAACCCTTCATCACTGCTACTATGAAAGAAGTTGATGAACTAGCAGAACTAGATATTGAAGTGATTGCTCTAGACTGTACTAAACGCGAACGCTACGATGGTTTAGAGATTCAGGAGTTTATCCGTCAGGTCAAGGAAAAATATCCTAACCAGCTTTTGATGGCTGATACAAGTACTTTCGAAGAAGGTCTAGTAGCTGTAGAAGCAGGAATTGACTTTGTTGGAACAACCTTATCAGGTTACACATCTTACAGTCCAAAAGTGGACGGTCCAGACTTTGAACTAATCAAGAAGCTCTGTGATGCGGGTGTAGATGTTATCGCTGAAGGGAAAATTCATACACCAGAACAAGCCAAACAAATCCTAGGATATGGAGTGCGAGGTATTGTTGTTGGTGGGGCTATTACTAGACCAAAAGAGATTACAGAACGCTTTGTTGCTGGTCTCAAATAACACAATCTTAAAACAGAGGAGAGTGGTGGATGCGTCGGATAAAATGAAAACGTATACAAACACAAAGAACTCATTATCCAATATGGATACGCTTATCAATTAGGAGAATACAAATGAAATTTAGAAAACTAGCTTGTACAGTACTTGCGGGTGCTGCGATTCTTGGCCTTGCTGCATGTGGTAATTCTGGTGGAAGTAAAGATGCTGGAAAATCTGGTAGCGATAGCGGAAAAACAGAAATCACTTGGTGGGCATTCCCAGTCTTCACTCAAGAAAAAACTGGTGACGGTGTTGGAACATATGAAAAATCAATCATCGAAGCTTTTGAAAAAGCAAATCCAGATGTAAAAGTGAAATTGGAAACCATCGACTTCAAGTCAGGTCCTGAAAAAATCACAACAGCTATCGAAGCAGGAACAGCTCCAGACGTACTTTTTGACGCACCAGGACGTATCATCCAATACGGTAAAAACGGTAAATTGGCTGAGCTGAACGACCTCTTCACAGACGAATTCGTCAAAGATGTTAACAATGAAAACATTGTACAAGCAAGTAAAGCTGGAGACAAAGCTTACATGTATCCAATCAGTTCTGCACCATTCTACATGGCCATGAACAAGAAAATGTTGGAAGATGCTGGAGTTGCAAACCTTGTAAAAGAAGGTTGGACAACTGATGATTTTGAAAAAGTTTTGAAAGCGCTTAAAGATAAAGGCTATACACCAGGTTCATTGTTCAGTTCTGGTCAAGGGGGAGACCAAGGAACACGTGCCTTCATCTCAAACCTTTACGGCGGTTCTGTAACAGATAAAGATGTCACAAAATATACAACTGATGATCCTAAATTCGTCAAAGGTCTTGAAAAAGCAGCTAGCTGGATTAAAGACGGTTTGTTGAACAATGGTTCACAATTTGACGGTGGAGCAGATATCCAAAACTTTGCCAACGGTCAAACATCTTACACAATCCTTTGGGCACCAGCTCAAAACGGTATCCAAGCTAAACTCTTGGAAGCAAGTAAAGTAGAAGTGGTAGAAGTACCATTCCCATCAGATTCAGGCAAACCAGCTCTTGAATACCTTGTAAACGGATTTGCAGTATTCAACAACAAAGATGACAAGAAAGTTGCAGCATCTAAGAAATTCATCCAATTTATCGCGGATGATAAAGAATGGGGTCCAAAAGACGTTGTTCGTACAGGTGCTTTCCCAGTTCGTACATCATTTGGCAAACTTTATGAAGACAAACGCATGGAAACAATCAGTGGTTGGACTAAATACTACTCACCATACTACAACACTATCAATGGTTTTGCTGAAATGAGAACACTTTGGTTCCCAATGTTGCAATCTGTATCAAATGGTGACGAAAAACCAGCGGACGCTTTGAAAGCCTTCACTGAAAAAGCAAACGAAACTATCAAAAAAGCTACTAAACAATAAACCCTAAACCAGATTTTGTAGCCCCTTTTCCCTTTGCACGCTTGTGTAAGAAAAGGGGGCTTTTATTTAAAAGGTAAATCATCATTCTCTTAGGAGATTATCAATAAAAAAGAAAAGGAAAGAGAGGTGCCTACAGTGAAAGTTAATAAAATTCGTATGAGAGAAACAGTTATTTCTTATGCTTTCCTAGCGCCAGTTTTATTCTTCTTTGTTGTCTTTGTTTTAGCACCAATGATTATGGGCTTCATCACAAGTTTCTTTAACTATTCTATGACTAGTTTCCAATTTGTGGGCTTAGATAACTATATCCGTATGTTTAAAGATCCTGTCTTTACAAAATCTCTGATTAACACAGTTATTTTGGTTATTGGGTCAGTTCCTGTAGTTGTTCTCTTCTCGCTCTTTGTAGCGTCACAGACCTACCATCAAAATGCTATCGCTAGATCATTCTATCGCTTCGTATTCTTCCTTCCAGTTGTTACAGGTAGTGTTGCCGTAACAGTTGTATGGAAATGGATCTATGATCCACTATCAG
>CAUUIG010000099.1:0-6261 GCA_963545095.1 uncultured Streptococcus sp. | reverse complement strand
AGGCTGAAAAATCAAGCCAAATCAAGTAGGTTCCTTGCGGTTTCATGACCTTGATGTTAGTCTCTTTTCCAAATAGATCCACCACATAATTAATATGGTCTTCAAAGACTTGTTTGAGTTCCTCTAACCAATCTTTACCGTATCGATAGGCAGCTTCTGTCGCCAAATAACCCAAGCCTGAAATTTCATGCTGGTTATTGGCCAACTGGCGTTTCTGGTAAGCCAGTCTCAACTTAGGATTTTCAATAACTGCATAGGAATTTTTTGTCCCAGCGATGTTAAAGGTTTTAGTGGCACTGCTCAAGACAATCGCAAATTCTTTAAAGGCAGGATTGATGGTATTGAAAGACTGGTGTTTGTGACCAAAGAGGGCCAAATCTTGGTGAATCTCATCCGAAACCAAGAAAACACCGTGGTTTTGACAGAGTTGGCCAATCTTCTCCAAGACTTCTTTTTCCCATACACGTCCACCAGGATTGTGAGGGTTGCAGAGAATATAGAGCTTGACCTCCTCTTCCACCAAATCCTTCTCAAGTTGGTCAAAGTCAATCTCAAACAAACCATCCTTTTCCACCAAAGAATTGGTAATCAATCTACGGTTGTTCAACTTTACACTGCGTGCAAAGGGTGGATAGACAGGTGTGTTAATCAGAACCGCTTCGCCTTCTTTTGTAAAGGCTTGAATAGCTGTTGAGATGGCTGGAACTACACCCTCGATAAAGACAAGATCCTCTTTGTCAAAGTGGTAACCGTGTTGTGTGGCTTCCCACTTTTGAACTTCCTTAATTAACTCTTCACTGGCATAGGTATAGCCATAAACCAGTTGATCCGCATAAGTTTGCACGGCTTGGCGGATTTCAGGCAAGACTACAAAGTCCATATCCGCTATCCAAGCTGGTAGGACTTCACTATCCGTTTCTGCCTCTTTCCATTTATAGGTATGGTGTCCTAAACGATTGGGCAGGCTTGTAAAATCATATTTTCCCATCTTCGTCTTATCCTTCCAAGGCTTGGCGCAAATCTGCAATCAAATCCCTAGCATCCTCAATCCCAATCGACAAGCGCAAGAGGTCATCTGTCAAACCATAAGAATGGCGTACTTCTGCTGGAATATCAGCGTGAGTTTGCGTCGTTGGATAAGTAATGAGACTTTCCACCCCACCCAAACTTTCTGCAAAAGAGAAGACCTTGAGGCTGTTCAAGATATGC
Organism: uncultured Streptococcus sp.; assembly: GCA_963545095.1. Lineage (GTDB taxonomy): Bacteria > Bacillota > Bacilli > Lactobacillales > Streptococcaceae > Streptococcus. Next base: position 5,052 of record CAUUIG010000099.1, on the reverse strand, counting down.
GGAATGCGTGTTTCATCCGCTACTTTAAAGGAAATCATACCTCCACGCCCAGTATAGAGAACTTCCTTCACTGCTGGAGAATCCTTCAAAAAGGCAACCACTTCTTGGGCGTTGGCTGTTGAGCGCTCCATACGAAGAGACAAGGTCTTGAGACCACGAATCAATTGATAACTGTCAAATGGTGACAAGACTGCCCCTGTCGTATTAAGATTGTAAAAGAGCTTCTCGTATAGTTCTAAACTATTGGTCACAACCACTCCAGCCAAGACATCATTGTGGCCTGCTAGATACTTGGTTGCTGAATGGAGAACGATATCTGCTCCATCTTCAATCGGACGTTGGTAAATAGGACTGTAGAAGGTATTGTCAACCACCACTTTGGCACCCTTAGCATGAGCCAATTTTGCCAGTTTTTCGATATCAAATTCCAACATCAAGGGATTGGTTGGTGTTTCGATATAGAGAATGTCAACATCCTTTTCTAACTCAGCAATCAACTCTTCTTCTGTATTGGCATAGGTAAAATGGAAACGGCCTTCCTGCTCCACTTGGTTGAACCAGCGGAAAGAACCACCGTAAAGGTCACGGACAGCCAAAACCTTACTTCCTACTGGAAAGACGCTAAAGGCCAGTACAATAGCTGACATCCCTGAGCTAGTCGCTAGGGCATAGTCTGCGGACTCAATAGCCGCCAAGACTTCTTCCGCCTTACTACGAGTTGGATTTTTGGTGCGCGTATAGTCAAAGCCAGTTGACTGACCAAACTCTGGATGCTGATAGGTCGTTGAAAAATGAAGCGGTGTCACCAAAGCTCCTGTCGCTTCATCTGACTTAATACCCGCCTGGGCCAAAATTGTGTTAATGTGTAATTCCTTGCTCATACAATTCCTCCAAATCTATAGTAACTATTGTACCACTTATTTTCATCAACTCATTTTCTTCTTTTCAAGAGCTAGTTATAGTTTAAAACTATAGATTCATCGAGTAAAGCTAAAAAGAATCCAGAAAAGTTTCCAGATTCTTTTGTGAAAATGATTGCTAGGGCTTACTTAGGCTGAAAGAAATCCTGTTGGGCTAAATAGTCATAATGCCCTTTGTTAAATTGATATTGACCCACATGCTGACTAACCTGACCGACATCCACGGAAAAAATAAAGTCTTCGTTTTGATAGTGCCAGTTCAGCCTAACTGTATTCAAGACTGTCTTATAAGTAAAATCTTGAACTTGATTCCAAGGCATCTCTACGACGTGATTAGAACGATTCTCGGTTACATCACTGATGTCCATCAAGTAGATTCCCTTAGGTGTGAATGCCAGAATCTTAGGATTCACACTCGACTGAACATAGTAGGAACCACCTATAATGAAAAAATCAATAAAGGATTTCAACCATGTCTTTTTCTTGAAAGCCATCAGAAAATTCTTTTGCCCTTCAATGCGACAAGTTGAGAGAAATGATTCAATCTGTTTTTCTGTTGCAAACTCCATAATAGCGCCCATGATGATACCTCCATAACGATTAGTAAATAGTCAGATAAGAACTCTTCACATAAAAGAAGAACTTATCATTAGTTGCATTTTATCTTACTTTTCCAATAGAGGGCATCCCTCCTATAAAATCACCCTAGCATGTGCATACTTCAATCAACATTGGGGAGATTTCGAACCTAGTTTTCCATAACCTTTTATTATATTTATTATAACATAAATCAAAGAAACAAATAAAAAAATATAAGATTTTTTCTTCCAAATTTGCCATCATTCTATTAAAAAACGACAGCTTCTTTCGAAACCATCGTTTTTCTTGAAAAATCCTTATTTGACATGTTTTGCCAATTCTTCTTGGGCTTTTTTATTAGATTCTTCTTTTTCTTTCAGCCATTTTTCTTTGGCTTTTTCATATTCGTCTTTTGTAACTGTTTTATCTTGTACTTTAAGGTATTTATATGATTCGATACCTTTATTACCAGCCAATGAATACGGTGAAGAGAATGGAACTGTTTTTCTCAATGTTGGTGTTCCGCCTAGTGAAACATTTGGAATTGCTAGAGAGCTATCTACCAACCAAGCTTGGGCATCCGCATATTTTTCATAACGTTTAGCCGGATCTTGCTCCTTATTAGCTTCTTCCAACATTTGAGTGTAGACATCTAGTCCAACAGCCTTAGCCTTGTCATTGGCTTCACCCGGCTCTAAACCTAGATTTTGCAACACTCCACCGGAATTAATATTAAAAATATCAAGGTAGCTTGATGGATCTTGATAGTCTGCGCTCCAGCCACCGTTGTATAGATCGTAATCCTTCTGAGCTGCAGTCTGAGCCAAATAGCTTGTATTATCAAAGTCTTCAGTAGAAAGTTGTTGAATATCAATTACAACATTTTCTGCACCTAAGGCTGCTTCAATAGATTGCTTCATAGAATTTGCCTCTTGGACACCCTTTTTAGCAGCTTGGTCAACTGTCATGTCCAAGTGGATAGGGAATTGGACTCCTTTGGCTTGGAGTTCTTTCTTAGCTTCTGTAAATTTAGCCTTAGCTTTTTCAGCATTGTAGTATGGATCTTGAGCATCCGCAAAGTTGATTCCTTGCCATTCCTTACCATAATTGACCATCTTAGAGGCTACTACTTCACCAAAGTCTTTTCCATTGATACTTACGAAGTTTGGAGGAACAACCAAGTTACGCAAAATCTTAGTTGCCCCCTCTTCTCCCTGAGATTGAGCCCCGTAGGCTGTACGGTCATAGGCAAAGTTAATGGCTTGACGGAAGTTTTTATTGAGAACTGCTTCTTGAGTCGATTTCTTTTCAGTATCACTTGTTTTTGAAGTAAATTTATAAGATTTTCTATCCAAGTTGAAGTTTAAGAAGTAAGATGTAGCATCTTGCAAGCTATAAATGATATTGTCCTTATTCTTTTCTTTAATCCCTTCAAAGCTTGAACTGTTTGGATAGAGACGAGCATAGCTATAAGCCCCCTCAACAAAGTTACGAGCCAGTGCATCTTGGTCACTACCATCATAATAGGCCAATTTGACATCATCTACAAAGACATTTTTAGCATCCCAGTAGTTAGGATTTTTCTTGAATTCGATAACTGATTTTGAAACAAAGGATTTCATCAAGAAAGGTCCATTGTACAAAATGCTAGATGGATCTACCTTGCCAAAATCGTCCCCTTTTGATTTCAAGAAATCCGCATTGACTGGGAAAAGAATCGTTGAGGTTGTTTTTGAGTTCCAGTAAGATTCTGGTCGTGTCAAGGTATATTGAACAGTTTGGTCATCAAGAGCCTTAACTCCGACAGTTGAAAAGTCGCTTGTTTTACCGTTAATGTAATCATCCAAACCTGCTACAGATTCTTGCACTAAGTACAAGGCTTCTGATTTTTTATCAGCTGCATATTTCAAACCAGTGACAAAATCTTGGGCAGTAACAGGAGCATATTCATCTCCATCTGCAGTATACCATTTAGCATCTTTACGCAGTTTGTAGGTATAGGTCAAACCGTCTTGAGAAACACTCCAATCCTCTGCCAAGGATGGGATATAGTTCCCATACTGGTCATTTTCCATGAGCCCATCTACCAAATTAACCACGATATCATTAGTTGTTGCACGGTTTTCTGCTAGATAGTTCAAACTTGATGGATCACTAGTATAAACATAGTTATATGTTTTTGACGCTGTGTTAGAATTTCCACAGGCACTTAACAAAATACCTGCACTTAAAACGACACCTGCAAGTGTTGCATACTTGGCTTTAGACTTTTTCATCTCCAGAACCTCCTGATTTAAATATTTGTCTTATTATACAACTCGTGTTTTATTTAGTCAATAGATTTTTTTAAAAAAATTAATCATTCCATCTACAAACTATAGAAATTATTCTACAAAATAATAAAAAAGAGAATAATTCAAGCATTTCATGATAGAAATGTTCAAATTATCCCTTTTATTTATAAAAAATTATTGAGAAATTCTTAATTTTGCTCGTAGGCGATCTGCTTGGGCTTTTCCAATCACCTTATCCAACAAACGGGTTCGAAGACTCATGACTCCATAAACACCTCCACCCATGGCACCGACAAGAGCTACGTATAGGAAACTCCACAAACGTCCACTCGGTTGGAAGACAAATCCCAGTATCCACTGTATGGCACCTACACTGATGAACATAACAAGTGTTAACAAACTGATTAAAATGGTTCGCTTCAAAATCACCTTGCGCTTGACACCTGTTACCTTACAAATATCTCGATACATCAAGATGTTAGGAATAATGAGACCGATGGTTGTGGAAATCAAAGGCCCGTAACTGTGAAAGAGAGCAATGGTTGGTAGTTGTAAGACCAGCTTGGCAATGGAACCATAGATAAAATAGAGAACGGCCTTGCGGTTACGGAACATGGCCTGAAGCATTGGAGACAAGACCATGTACAAGCCTAAAATAGTAGACTGCAAAACTGCAAAGACAAACAAGCCCATGGCCAAACTATCTGGCTTGCCATAAAAGACTGTATAAAGAGGTTCTCCTACCATAACCACTCCAACCGTTGCTGGTAGCAGGAATACAAAAAGCATGGTAATACTATCCTGAACGAGACGAGAAGCCGCCTTCAAGTCCCCCTTGACATAGTTTTCAGTCAAAAGTGGCAAACCGACACCCCCAATTGAAACCCCAACAGAAATCAAAATCATCGTGATTTTATTAGGATTGGCTGAGAAATAAGAAAACATGACAACCAAATCCTCATTGCTGTAGTTGGTAAACCAGCTCATACTATTGATAAAGGTCAGCTGATCCAAAATCTGGAAGAGCTGGATGGCAGACCCTGTCAGGATAAAAGGAATGGCTTCCTTAATGGTATCAACCAAGAGACGCTTACTGTTAATCTTATCTCCTGTTTCAAGAACTTTTTTGAGAAAACCTTCTTGGGCAAGGAAATAAATCAAAACTGCAAAACTAGCTACCATGCCGACAAAGGCAGCAAAGGTGGATTGGGTAACGGCTGCTAGATAATCTCCTGAACCGAGCTTCATAATGATAAAGG
>CAUUIG010000098.1:0-6264 GCA_963545095.1 uncultured Streptococcus sp. | reverse complement strand
ACAAGCCCTTACGTACCCGTTCCATGATGGTAAAGGCCATCTTAGGCTCGAGACCTGCATGCATGAGGTAAACCATGATGTCGTCCCGACAACCGATAACGGTCGATAGATCCGCAATTCCTTGCTTAATCAAATCCTGAGCATTCCCCAACCATACATCGGTACCATGGGACAATCCAGACAACTGTAGCAACTCCGCAAAGGTCGTCGGATGCGTCTCGTCTACCATCCCACGTACGAAGTTGGTTCCAAACTCTGGAATCCCCAGCATACCCGTCGGAGTTCCGATTTGCTCAGGTGTTACACCTAAGACATCTGTCCCAGAAAAGAGAGCCATCACGCCTTCGTCATCCATAGGAATTTCATTAGGGTCAATCCCAGACAAGTCCTGCAGTTTTCGAATCATGGTCGGATCATCATGTCCCAGTACATCGAGTTTGAGGACGTTCTCATCGATATCGTGGAAGTTAAAGTGAGTAGTCTGCCATTCAGCCGTTACGTCGTCTGCTGGATATTGGATCGGCGTAAAATCATAGACCTCCATATAGTTAGGAATAACTACGATTCCCCCTGGGTGCTGACCTGTCGTACGTTTGACACCCGCAGCTCCCTGGGCTAGACGTTCCACCTCTGCAGCACGATAAATTTTCCCATAATCTCGCTCGTAACCCTTGACAAATCCATAGGCTATCTTAGCTTTCACCGTACCAACCGTTCCTGCACGGAAGGCATATTCCTCACCAAAGATATCACGCACATCCAAGTGGGCGCTAGGCTGGTCTTCTCCCGAGAAGTTCAAGTCAATATCAGGAACCTTGTCTCCATCAAAACCAAGGAAGGTCTCAAAAGGAATATCTTGTCCGTTTTTGCTGAGTTTGTGGCCACATTTAGGACAGTCCTTATTGGGCATATCAAAACCTGAACCGTAAGAACCATCAGTGATAAACTCACTGTACTGACACTGACCACAGACATAGTGTGGAGAGAGAGGATTAACCTCTGTAATCCCAATCATGGTCGCAACGAAACTGGACCCAACAGACCCACGAGAACCAACCAAGTAGCCCCGTTCATTAGAACGTTGCACCAGCATCTGGGAAGCCAGATAAATCACGGCAAATCCATTCCCCAGAATAGAGGTTAATTCTTTTTCAATCCGCAAATCAACGATATCTGGCAGCGGATTTCCATAAATCTCAAAAGCTTTCTTATAGGTCAACTCAGCAACCGTTTCTTCCGCCTTGTCGATGAAAGGCGTGTACAAGTCACCCTTAACAACCTCAACGGGTTCAAAGATTTCTGCCAAGGCATTGGTGTTTTCAATAACTAGTTTGTGTGCCAGTTCCTCTCCCAAGAAGGCAAATTCATCCAACATCTCATTAGTCGTTCTAAAATGAGCCTTTGGAAGTGGTGCTGGTTGGGCATGCTCTCCATGACCGATAGTTCGGTTAATCATAGCACCCTGGCCCAAACTACGGACGATAATTTCGCGGTAAATCTCTTCTTCTGGTTCTATATAGTGGACATTCCCCGTAGCCAGAACAGGCTTACCAAGACGGTCTCCCACCTCTATCAAACTCTTGATAATGGTCTGGAGTTCTTCCATATCCTTGACCTGCTCCTTGGCAATCAAGGGAGCATAGATAGCTGGTGGCATGACCTCGATAAAGTCATAATACTTGGCCACCTCAATCGCCGCATCCACACCTTGGGAAACGACTGCATCAAAAACTTCACCTTCAGAGCAAGCTGAACCTAAAATCAAACCTTCCCGATGGGCATCTAAAACCGTTCTCGGAATCCGTGGCACCCCTTCAAAGTACTTGGTATTAGACAAAGAAACCAGTTTAAAGATATTTTTTAAACCTACCTGATTTTTGACATAAATGGTCGCATGTTTAATCCGAGCTTTTTTATAAGAATCTGGGCTAATCAAATCAATGTTTAGTCTAGCCAAGTCGGTCACACCATGTTTTTCTGCTACTTCTTTGATAAAAATAAAGAGCAGACGACCAGTAGCTTCCGCATCGTAATTAGCCATGTGGTGATGTTCTAGAGCCACACCAAAGCGCTTGGTCAACGGTCCCAAACCATGACGCTTATACTCAGGGTAGAGGTTTCTTGCAAACTCTAGCGTATCAATGACTGGTTGGCTAATCCTAGGCAAACCATAACGCTCATAATTGGCATTCATAAATCCAACGTCAAAGGTTGCATTGTGGGCAACTAAGACTGTATCCTTGCAAAATTCTTGGAATTCTTGCAGAACTTGTTCCAGTGGTTTGGCATTTTTGACATGATCATCTGTAATTCCAGTCAACTCAGTAGTAAAAGCTGACAAGGGATGCCCAGGATTGATAAATTCATCAAATTCGGCAATGACATTCCCCTTGTACATCTTAGAAGCCGCAACCTGAATCAAGTCATTATAGATAGCTGAAAGTCCTGTGGTTTCCACGTCAAAGACCACGTAGGTTGCTTCTGACAAGTCCATCTCCACTTCGTTATAGACGATAGGGACACGGTCCTCCACGATATTGGCTTCCATTCCATAGATTAGCTGGATTCCAGCTTTCTTAGCCGCCTTATAACCGTGTGGGAAGGATTGAACGTTTCCATGGTCCGTGATGGCAACCGCCTTGTGTCCCCACTTAGCAGCTGTCGCAACGATTTCTTCAACCTCTGGCAAAGCATCCATGGTCGACATATTAGTATGAGCATGAAACTCAACCCGACGCTCACCTTCTGGCATCAAATCCTTCCGCTCATAGTGAACAACTTCCTGCACATCCTGCACGTTCATAGTCAAATCACGTGTGAAGTTATTCATCTCCACATTCCCACGAACTCGGAGCCAAGAATTCTTCTTGATAAGGTCAAATTTCTGAGCCTCTTCCTCATTTTTAACCCACTTTTGCATAGAAAAACTTGAAGTGTAGTCCGTCATTTTAAAGTTGATTAAAACGCGCCCTGTTCTGGTCACTTTTTGCTCCACATCAAACACAACCCCTTCAAAGACCAGACGATTTTCCTCCGTAGTGACTTCGATCATAGGAGTAATTTCTGCCTTATCCAGCTTTGGTTTAGCTACAGCTTTTTTCGCTTGAAAGTCAAAGGCTGGTTTCTCTTCCGCCGGAGGTGGTGCCATCTGTTCCAGTTGTTCCATAGCACGGAGCGTTTCCTCGTTAGCAGCTTGAACAATCTGCTCATTTTCAGCATGAAAGGCTTCTTCCTGCTCCTGAGTCAGAACATCATTCTTCTCTACCAGACAGTTAAAAGTTGGAAAACCAAACTTTTCAAGTTGTTTAGATAAATTAGGAAGATGATTCTTCTTAAAGTGTTCCTTATCAATCGCCTCAGATCCTTCAATAAATAGCTGATTGCCCTCCGCACGAACTCGCAAATTCTGATAAAGGGACTTAAAACCTTGACTAGCACATGGCCCCTCAGAAAAAGCCTCTCTATAGTAGGACTGCAAGAGTTGATTTGAAAATTCTTGAGACAGAGTCTTAATTTCGAAAACAGCTTTATTGCCTGTCTTAGAAAATTCTTCCCTCAAACCTTTCTTTAATTCTAAAAAGATTTCAATCGGTAAAATATTAGAAAATACGAAATGAAATTCCCATACCTTACTAATTTTATGAACTACAACTCGCTCAATATCAGCCTGTGATAAAGCAGGATCCTGTCTCATTTCAGCAGGCATCCCCAGTTGATTCATCAAAATTTCAAAACTATTTGACATTCATTTTCCTCACATTATTCTCCTACTATTTTACCATATTTAGAGGTATTTTCTAAAGACAAAAGGAAGCCACTAAGTGACTTCCTTCTAGAGCGAGAACTGATTAGTCTTCACCTTTGTTTTTCTTAATGATTTCTTCTTGTACTGACTTAGGTACATCTTCGTAGTGGTCAAATACCATCATGAATGTACCACGTCCTTGAGATGCAGAACGAAGAACTGTTGCGTAACCGAACATTTCAGCAAGTGGAACGTAAGCACGAACGATTTGGCTGTTACCGTGTGCTTCCATACCATCTACACGTCCACGACGAGCAGTTACGTGACCCATAACATCACCAAGGTTTTCTTCTGGAACAGTGATTGTTACAAGCATCATTGGCTCAAGGATAGCTGGTTGTGCAGTCTTAGCAGCTTCTTTAAGTGCAAGAGATGCAGCGATCTTGAAGGCAGTTTCAGATGAGTCGACATCGTGGTATGAACCATCGTAAAGCTTAGCTTTAACGTCAACCATTGGGTAACCTGCAAGAACACCGTTAGCCATAGATTCTACCAAACCTTTTTCAACCGCTGGGATAAATTCACGAGGAACCACACCACCGACGATTGCGTTTTCGAATTCGAATCCTTTACCTTCTTCGTTTGGAGTAAATTCAATCCATACATCACCGAATTGACCTTTACCACCAGACTGACGTTTGAAGAATCCACGTGCTTGAGTAGAAGCGCGGAATGTTTCACGGTAAGATACTTGAGGAGCACCTACGTTCGCTTCAACTTTGAACTCACGACGCATACGGTCAACAAGGACGTCAAGGTGAAGCTCACCCATACCAGAGATAACTGTTTCACCAGTTTCAACGTTTGTTTCAACGCGGAATGTTGGATCTTCTTCAGCCAATTTTTGAAGGGCGATACCCATCTTATCTTGGTCAGCTTTAGATTTTGGCTCAACCATCAATTGGATAACTGGTTCTGGAACGTTGATTGACTCAAGGATGATTTTAGCTTTTTCATCTGTCAATGAGTCACCAGTTGTAGTATCTTTCAAACCAACGGCAGCAGCGATATCACCTGAGTAAACAGTGTCGATTTCTTGACGGCTGTTAGCGTGCATTTGAAGGATACGTCCGATACGTTCACGTTTACCTTTAGAAGTGTTCAATACGTATGAACCTGATTGAAGAACACCTGAGTAAACACGGAAGAATGTCAAACGACCTACAAATGGGTCAGTCATGATCTTGAAGGCAAGAGCTGCAAATGGCTCTTCGTCAGATGCTGGACGAGTTTCTTCTTCATCTGTATCTGGGTTAACACCTTTGATCGCTGGGATATCAAGTGGGCTTGGAAGGTAGTCAATAACCGCATCAAGCATCAATTGAACACCTTTATTCTTGAAGGCAGAACCACACAATACTGGGAAGAATTCAACATTGATAGTCGCTTTACGGATACCAGCTTTCAATTCTTCGTTAGTGATTTCTTCACCTTCGAGGTATTTCATCATCAATTCTTCATCAGTTTCAGCAACTGCTTCAACCAATTTTTCACGGTATTCTTGAGCTTGGTCAAGGTATTCAGCTGGAATATCTTCTTCAAGGATATCTGTACCAAGGTCGTTAGTATAGATTTCAGCTTTCATCTTGATCAAGTCGATGATACCACGGAAGTCATCTTCAGAACCGATTGGCAATTGAATTGGGTGTGCGTTTGCTTGAAGACGATCGTGAAGTGTGCTTACTGAGTAAAGGAAGTCAGCACCGATTTTGTCCATTTTGTTGGCAAATACGATACGTGGAACTCCGTACTCAGTTGCTTGACGCCAAACTGTTTCAGTTTGAGGCTCAACACCTGATTGTGAGTCAAGAACGGTAACCGCACCATCCAATACACGAAGAGAACGTTGTACTTCGATTGTGAAGTCCACGTGTCCTGGTGTGTCGATGATGTTTACGCGGTGGTTGTTCCATTGAGCTGTTGTCGCAGCAGATGTGATAGTGATACCACGTTCTTGCTCTTGCTCCATCCAGTCCATTTGTGACGCACCTTCGTGAGTTTCACCGATTTTGTGGATTTTACCAGTGTAGTAAAGAATACGCTCAGTAGTAGTTGTTTTACCAGCATCGACGTGGGCCATGATACCGATATTACGAGTTTTTTCAAGTGAAAATTCGCGTGCCATGAGGTTTGTTTCTCCTATTTATTTTTGATTTCTATTCTATTATAACACGATTTTAATAAAAACGGATAGGCAGGACCTACCCGTTCTCAATGTTTTCATGCTATTGTTGGTTTCAACTTGTAGATTTACAAATTGAATCGAACTCGGGCTAAAGTTAGTTAGCCGATTTGAGCCGGAACGGGATGCTGTGTGAAAAAGATAAACTTCCTTGTATTCGTCGAATACTGCGTCAGTTTCCTATTTTCACCTTGCATCCTTACCGTTCCTAGCATCATGATTTTACCAACGGAAGTGTGCGAATGCACGGTTAGCTTCAGCCATACGGTGAGTGTCT
>CAUUIG010000097.1:0-6343 GCA_963545095.1 uncultured Streptococcus sp. | reverse complement strand
GTCTCATAAAAATCCTTGTTCAAAACCTGCATATAAAGCAGGCGACCAATAATGGTCATAAAGAGCAAAATAACAATTGAAAACAATAAATTAAGCCGAATCGGAATCGAATGGCTGTCAAATTTTCTCATACAAGTCAGTCTCATTTCTATTTAAAATCTCATTCTTCATTGTACCACAAATTGAGAAGAAAATTATGGAAAATGGGAACACTTTATTTGATTTTTAAAAGAGCTTTTCTTTTTTATTTAATTATCATTATTTTATATGGTATAATAATATCAAACAATAGAAAATTTTTTCTTTCAATTTAATATAAATCATACAAAGGAATCCCATGAACAATCAAGATATTCCCTCTATTATTGATCTCCACTTTGATGAATTAACTGAATTAGAGCAAGAAATTGCTCGCTATTTCTTACAGGTCGATACGATACAGGATGATTTATCATCACAAAATGTCGCTCAGAAACTTCATATTTCCCAAGCGGCTCTAACCCGTTTTGCTAAAAAGTGTGGTTTTACTGGCTATAGAGAATTTATTTTCCAATACCAACATCAAATTGATAACCAAAATCTTCAGCTATCGACCCATAATCCTCTTATACAAGGTGTTCTCAGAAGCTATAGCAATATGCGAGAGCAAACTCAAGAATTAATTAATGAGAATCAAATAGAACGAATAGCTAATATGATAGAAGATGCTGAAAGAGTCTATTTTTTTGGCACTGGAAGCTCTGGCCTTGTCGCTCGTGAGATGAAATTACGTTTTATGCGTTTAGGAGTTGTCTGTGAAGCCATAACCGATCAAGATGGATTTGCTTGGACTACTAGTATCATGGATGACAATTGCTTGGTTCTTGGCTTTTCACTATCTGGATCTACTCAATCTATTCTAGATAGCTTGTTAGACGCTAAAGAAATGGGAGCAAAAACAGTCCTCTTTACCAGTGTACCAAACAAAGAAAACCAACTGTATACTGAAACTGTACTGGTTGCTAGTCACAATCAATCATCCTATATCCAGCGTATCTCCTCTCAACTTCCAATGCTTTTTTGGATTGATTTAATTTATGCTTACTTTTTAGAGATCAATCGAGAAAACAAAGAAAAAATTTTCAATAGCTACTGGGAGAATAAAAAACTTAATGGCTATCGAAGACAAAGAAGAGCTAGAAAATCCTAGTTTGGCATTGCCAAACTAGGATTTTTATTCGTCACTAAACATAACTCATCTAAATCCTGAGTCAGTCATATCTTGACTCGGTCTTAAATAATTTCATGTAATCACTTTTTGAAGGGAGTAAATAAGCAAGCCTGACGGTATCCTCAACAATTGTATATAATACGATGTAATCCTTACTCAAGGTCAATCCTCTCGTTTGGTAGTTAGGATCTAATCTCTTACCAAATTTTTCATCGGCATCAAATCCAGCTTGGGGGAAAATTTCCAGTCGATTAATATCTTTTTTAATATTCGCTACTTTTCGCCTCGCAGCCTCTACAGAACCAATTTCCTCTGCTATATACTGATATATTTTATCCAGACTATCAATCACTCTAGGAGAATACAAAATCCTATATTTTTTATAATCCATAGCGTGTCACGACATCCTCATCTGTCAAGTAATTTCCAGCCTCAATCTTAGCATAACTTTCTTGAACTTCTGCTTGTAATTGTCTAAACAAACACTCCTTCTCTAATTCCGCTTCACTCAGTAAATCTACTTCATTTGTTACGGCAACATTCTTTAAAAATAATCTAAGTGCCGATGAAAGAGAGAGATTTTTTTCTTTTAACACTTCCATAGCATCGTTTACTAATTCTCTATTAGCTTGGAAGGTTACCATTTTACTTGAATTCGCTGTAGCCATTTTATATAATTCCTTTATATATTTTCTTTATTATCTCACAATTATAAAGAAAGTCAAGGGAACTTGATTAGAAAATCCTAGTTTGGCACTGCCAAACTAGGATTGTTTTGTCTTAAAATGATAATATGCACCGAGCATACCTGCTGTATTCTGATGATGAGCAAATTCTAATCTCGTCTTATCAGCCAGACTTGGTACCAAAGCATCTTTCAAAGCTTTTCGAATTTTAGGCTTGAGAATAGCTTCTTGTCCCATGATACCCCCACCTAGAATAACTACTTCTGGATTAGCCACATAACAAATATTAGCTAGACCTTTTCCTAGATAGTCAACCATGCGGTCGATACCATCCATGCAGAGCTTGTTCCCTTCAGTAGCTTCTTTAAAGATTCTACGACCATTCCACTGATCGACTGGATCACCATGCGCTTCTGCTACATAACGAACCAAAGCTGTGGTTGAGGCTAAATCTTGGAAGGCTCCATCCTGCATGTGTAGATAGCCAACCTCACAGGCAGAGTTACTAAAACCATGGAAGACTTGACCGTCAATAATTAAACAACCACCAATACCTGTTCCAATGGTTAAGCAAAGTGTCACACTCGCTCCCTTGCCTGAACCAGATACTGCCTCAGCAAGGCCTGCACAGTTAACATCATTTTCAATTTCACAAGGAATATCAAAGCTAGTCTCGATTTCCTTCTTGAACTGCGTACCTGCATAATTTGGAATCTGTGGGCCTGCATAGAAAATCTCACCCTTGTCAGGATCCACCATACCTGCTGAAGAAATGGCAACACCTGCTACAGAATCTTTTTCAAGATAACTAGCTACAATCTGTTTGGTTTTCTCTAAAATATGGGGGCCACCCTTATGTGCCTCTGTCGGTATCTCATGCGATTCAAGAAGTTGCCCCTCTTGATCAACCAAACCATACTTGATGTTAGTTCCACCGATATCAATTGCAATGTAGTTAGTCATAAATACCTCCTTATAGATTAGAGGAAGCGCTCCTTAGTTTCACGAATCAAGGCTGCAGCCGCTTCCACAACTGGACGATCTTCTTCAGTCACTGGTGTCAAAGGTGAACGAACAGAACCAATATTAAGTCCTTCATTGATCTTCAAGACTTCTTTAATGACACCATACATATTTCCATGTGCAGAAGTGAGTTTACCAATGATAGCGTTGATAGCGTATTGTAATTCACGCGCTGTTTCTAAATCTTTGTCCGCAATCAATTGGTTGAGTTTCAAGAAGAGTTCTGGCATAGCACCGTAAGTTCCACCGATACCAGCCTTAGCACCCATGAGGCGTCCTCCTAGGAACTGCTCATCTGGACCATTAAAAACGATATGGTCTTCTCCACCGAGGCTCACAAAAGTTTGGATATCTTGAACTGGCATAGAAGAGTTCTTCACACCGATAACACGAGGATTCTTCAACATTTCAGTATAAAGACTTGGAGTCAAAGCAACACCTGCCAATTGAGGAATATTGTAAATAACATAGTCTGTGTTTGGAGCTGCAGAACTGATATCGTTCCAGTATTTAGCAACTGAGTATTCTGGTAAGCGGAAGTAAATTGGTGGAATTGTTGCAATGGCATCTACACCCAAGCTTTCTGCATGACGAGCTAGTTCCATACTATCTTTGGTATTGTTGCAAGCAACGTGAGCAATAATGGTCAATTTACCTTTGGCAACTGCCATGACTTCTTCCAAGATTAACTTGCGGTCTTCAACGCTTTGGTAGATACACTCGCCAGAAGATCCATTGACATAAAGACCTTGAACACCTTTATCAATAAAGTATTGAACCAAGGCACGCGTACGTTCTGGACTTACTTCTCCTTGTTCATCATAACATGCGTAGAAGGCTGGAATAACACCTTCGTATTTTTTCAAATCTGACATAGATTTTCTCCTATTATTTTTATTTTCTGCTAGAGCAGATTCTTTCTTTACTTCTTTAGTATACACTTTACCGAAAAGGCTTTCAATATCTTGTAGGCACTTAGATTTTAGTTTCTCGCTTATAGAATAGCGTTTGGAGCGTTTGAAAGTAGTTTCAGAAACAATTGCAAGCCTTACTCATACTTAGCAAATAGCTTTTCCATCACTCCTACTTGTAAAAAAGCAAGAAGTCCAAATCCAAAGAGAATAAAAGCTGATCCTCCCAATAGAAGGGTAAAGGCTGATAGATATAGAATCATCAAAATCAAAAAGATAATTACGATCATCAAGATAAACCAAGGAGCGTTAAAACTAGCCAACATCAGTCCTTTTTGAAGAATTTCTTTCCAAGATAGGTCATAACGTGCCGCGATAGGGTAACTAGCCAACATCACAATAGTGAGGAAGATAAGAATGCCTAGACAAATAGCTTTCAGCAATTGGAAGGGCAGAGCTGTTTGACCCCAGAAAAGATAGAGATCTGAAAGGGTAAGAAACACAATTCCTAACTCCATTAAACCCAGCTGAAGACCCAATTTCAGATTTTGCCTGAAAACTCTTAGATAGGTTCTAAAAACTGGAACACGTCTACTTTGCTTGATTTCAAACATCGTCTGATAGAGGCTAATTTTGGCTACCCCAATCGTTACGATTGGCAAACAAGTTACTACAAAGAGAAGATTGACTGTTACAATATCTAAAACCTTCTCACTAATTCGCATTAGAAAATTATCTGTATCAAATGCAGCCTTGATGAGACTTCTTCCTTTTTGTGACATGTTTGCTCCTCCATCATTTTTCTTTGTAAACTGTTTTCTTTTTTGTCAGTAAAGCTTTCATAAGTCCCTACCATGAACAAATCTATTTTTTCTTTTTTATTTTGGACTTTTTTCTTTCTTTATCTATGGATATATAATGTATATATACCCCGGACAGCGCAGCAACTATAATAGTACGCCAAGTATGCCTATCAAATCCATCTAGCCCTCCACGAATTATCATTGCAACCACTATCCAAGCTAACATATTCAATAAAAAAATACAAAGTGCTTTCATTCTCTCATTTTAAAAGTTTATACGACCATTGTTAGGAATTTTATCATATGCATTCCAAGCTGCAGCAGTATTGTAGGCAAAATCACCATATACATTAGCTATATTCACAGCTATTTGTAAAATCCTTCCAGAAATCTTGGTCAATAGTCCTACTCTTGCTGCCGTAGACATAGAGACTCTGTTAAGCTTCACTCCTGCCATACCTATAGCATTTCTGAATAAACATATTGACAATAAGATCTCATTTCTCTACCTCACAAAGATAAATATCATAGTAGAGTATTATCAAAACCTCACAGAAAAGCAGTTCATATTATTTCTAATCAATTAAAATTTTAAACAAATACTTGCGCACTTGATCTTCCATACCTGCATAACCATTTGGTTGATGTGGCTCTCCTGGGAAGAAAATCGCAAAATTGTGATAACCCAACAAGAGTGGGTAATGTTCATGACAATGGACAAAACCAATGTCACTTGCTTCGTCAAATGCTACTGCTTCATCTTTAATACGCGAACCGTAGCTAGAATATTCATGCCCTTCTACCAACAAATGCAAGTCTGCATAGTTCTTGTGATGTTCAAACTGGTCATTTTCAGCTTTATTTAGGACATTTTCTTGAACAACTAGAAAGACCTTGTCACCATCAATCTCATATTTTCCTAACTCGAATGAATCTTTACGATGTTCATAAAGATAATCAATTGCCTTGTCAAGATTTGGATGAATTCCTTTATAAAAGCTAATATTTTTCAAATCGTCAAAAATCATTATTTTCTCCTTTAAAAATCGTCATTAAGCGATTAAAACTAACACCTCCAACAGTGTCATTTACTGTCGGAGGCTTTTAGATAGTGCTAGCAATAGCCAATTGATACTGTAAAAGAAATCGTTTCTTATCCTTTAACAGCTCCCATAGTAATACCTTGTGTGAAGGATTTTTGGAAGACTAAGAAGACTGTTACGATTGGCACAGCGGCAAGAGCTGCACCTGCCATGATCAAACCATAGTTGGTTGCCATTTCGGCTTGCATGGTCGCAACACCGAGTGAAATAGTCAAATTGTTACGTGAAGTCAACATTACTAACTGCATGAAGTAGTCGTTCCATGTATTGATGAAGGTGAAGATTGCAAGGGCTGCAAATCCTGGTTTCACAATTGGGAAGGCTACGCTCCAGAAAGTACGAATCTCACCACAACCGTCGATTTTAGCTGATTCAAGCAACTCTGTTGGAATATTTTCACTAAATTGTTTCATGAGGAAAACCCCAAATGGCCATCCAATCAGAGGCAAGATAACTGCCCAAAGTGTATCATGGATTCCCATGAAGTTGACGATACGTACCAACGGTACAAGGACAACTTGTTTTGGAAGTGCCATGGCAGCAATAAAGATAGCAAAAAGAATACGTTGACCATAGAAACGTTTTTTAGCCAATACATAACCTGCTA
>CAUUIG010000096.1:0-6376 GCA_963545095.1 uncultured Streptococcus sp. | reverse complement strand
CGGTTCTTCCATTTTTGGTTCAGTCGCTGCTGGTTCTTCCACTTTCGGCGTTGTTGCCGCCGGTTCTTCCATTTTTGGTTCAGTCGCTGCTGGTTCTTCCACTTTCGGCGTTGTTGCCGCCGGTTCTTCTGCCTTCGGTGTTGTTCCTGCTGATTCGTCCGCTTTTGGAGTTGTTGCCACTGGTTCTTCTACTTTTGGTGCTGAACTCGATGGTTCTTCCACTTTTGGCGCTGGTGTTGCTGGCTTCTCTTCTTTCGGTGCTGGTGTCGCTGGCTCTTCCGCTTTTGGCGCTGGCGTTGCTGGCTTCTCTTCTTTCGGTGCTGGTGTCGCTGGCTCTTCCACTTTTGACGCAACTGAGACTGAGGTTTCTGATTTCGGTACTGATACTGCTGGTGTTTCCACAACTACTGGTGTCGTTTGTTTAACAGTAGTCCTTTGCTCTCCAGTTACAGTATCTATCTTTGTTTCAACTTCATAACTTTGACAGCTACCAGAATTATCAATCGACACTCGCTGTCTTTTTACTTCTGTATTTCCATCTTTTAGAAAAGCCTCTTCGCTAAAATACAATTTATTATTAGCAAAAATCAAATCTCTATTTGCAATACGATTTATCTCAACCAAACTATCAACAGATAGCCCCGTTGCGCCACTAATAGCACTCAGTGTATCTCCCCACTTAATTGTGTAGTGTGATAAATTGTCCATATTTTGAATATCAGCTTTTACTTCTGCAACTGTTCTGGCTATCCAAACACCATCTTGTTCATTAGCTGATACAGTTGGAGCTAAAAAGCCCAGCCCCAATAAAATCACACCTGTCGCAACAATTGCACCAGTTCTTAATTTTCTAAAGCCACGTAGGGATAATGTCCCTCTAACATTTGTTTGTTTCATTGTTTTCCTCACTATTTTATATTTGTAAAAGGCAAAGTCAGCTACAGCAGGCTCATCTACCTTTGCAGTCTGGATAGGTATCTACAGGTTTTCTATTTATTTAAAAGCAAATTATGAATAAATTTTTATGCATATTTGAATATAGAAATTGTAAATTATCTTTCCACGGAATTCCACGATTTTAGTATATCACATCCACCAGCAAAAGTACAAAGAAAGCAATGATTTTTACCACTGCTTTCAGCTCTATTTTGTATTGTTAAATAGTCATTCTCTATCCACCATTCTGGAATAGAAAAACAAGATGCTTTCTCTATTTCCAGAATCATTTTTTCAAATTTATTCACCATCCAGCAAGAGCTCTTTTGGTTGCTTTCTAAGGAGATTGCTTGAAGCAAGCGCCATAACGAGAACCACTAGAACCAAGGCAAGGACAAATACGATGATAAAGTCTGATGTCTGAATAGAAATATCTAGGTTCGATAAGGTCTTACTAAAGCCATCTACTTCTGCACCACCACCAAGGTTAGAGGCTTGAGCAGCCTTGCTGGCTTGCTTGGCAACACCTGAAGTGACATTGGCAAGAACAGTATTTCCGATTGCACGCGCTGTATAGTTAGCTAAGAAATAAGCAGAAACAAGAGCAGGGATGGCAATCAAGATGGATTCTGTGATGAATTGACCCAAGATACTTGCCTGCTTTAGACCGATAGAGAGGAGAATTCCCACCTCCTTACGACGGGCATTGATCCAAAGGCTGAGCAAGAGGGCAAGGAGAAGAACTGAGAAACTCAAGCTACCCCAGAAGAGGAGATTGGCCATCTTGTACATACCAGAGATGGATTGCTCAAGAGCTGGGTAGTTAGATGAGCTCTTCACAAGTGTGTAGCTCTTCCAGTTGATACCACTGATGCCATTCAACTCTTTCATGACATCATCCAAGTTCTTGTCCGCTGTTACAAAGAAGGTTGCGTCCCCATAAATAGCTGTGTCTTCTGTGTATCCATAAAGTTTTGCAGCAGTGTGAATGTCTGTGATAGCTGTGTTTTCATAGAGTTCTTGTGAGTAGGTTACTGCTGACTTATTATGACCATCAAAGAGTCCCTTGATTGTCACTTCGACTGTTTCCTTGGCACCTTTTTCATTGTCTGCATCGTAGATATTGGAGTCCAATTTGACCTTATCCCCGACTTTCCAGCCGTGTTTGGCTGCCAAGTCCTTGTGCAGGAGGATCTTGTACTTGTCATCGTTTGTTAGGTGCTCACCTTCGACCAGCTTATAAGAACCAGAGACAAACTTGTCTTCTTTAGAGGAGTCATTGACACCTGTAATCATCAAGCTACTTCCAAAATGTTTGGCACGGTCAGGTGTCAGATTTTTCTTGGTATCTGGCGTTTCGATGAGTTCATAGCCAGTCAAATCCCCAATAGCGTTGATGCGTTTAACATAAGACTCAATAGCCTTGTTTTCGGTGATTTTTTTGATGTCCTCACCCTTAATATTCCCAGCACCACGTGGCGTTCCTTGATTGACGCGACGATTGATTTGCATGGAGAAGCTATTGGTAATATTTTTAAAGGTCTCCTGAGAAGCCTTGGCAGTAGCTCCCTTAATCGACAAGCCGACCAAACTCAAGCTCGCCATGAGGAGAATAATCAGGAAGATGACAATCGATTTGAAAAACTTCCTTGTAACATAGGCAAATGCGTTGTGTAACATAGATTCCCTTTCTAGATGTTATTCTATTTTATAGTTCTAATACTCAATTAAAATCAAAAAGCAAACTAGGAAGCTAGCCGTAGGTTGCTCAAAGCACTGCTTTGAGGTTGTAGATAAGACTGACGAAGTCAGCTCAAAACACTGTTTTGAGGTTGTGGATAGAACTGACGAAGTCAGTTACATATATCTACGGTAAGGCAACGCTGACGTGGTTTGAAGAGATTTTCGAAGAGTATAACAGAAAAAGCTCATATTATTTCGTAGTATTGCGAGTTTCAGTTAATTTCTTATCCTTCAACTCAAGTGTAATATCTGACGCTTGTGCCACTTCTTTGCTGTGGGTTACGACGATGACACATTTACCTGTTTTCTGGGCAAGTGATTTGAGCAGTTCGACAATATCTCCAGCAGTTTTAGGGTCCAGATTTCCTGTTGGCTCATCAGCTAGAATAACTGGAGCTTCTGATACCAAACTGCGAGCAATGGCAACACGTTGTTGTTGACCACCTGATAACTGGAGAACATTCCGCTTGATCTGACTTTCATCTAAACCAAGCTCAAGAAGTGTATCCTTGCTTGCCTTTTTGTTGACCAAGCGGATATTTTCCAGTGGAGAAAGATAATCTATCAAGTTATAATTTTGAAAGACCAGGGAAATATGGTGCATGCGATGGTAAGAATAGCCCTTCTTCCGAATGTCCTCTCCTTGGAAAAGAATAGAACCTTCAACAGGACTATCTAGACCAGCCAGTAGAGACAAGAGAGTGGATTTTCCTGCTCCTGACTCCCCAATAATACTGTAAAATTTCCCGGGTTCAAAATTATAATTGATCTGATATAGGACTGCTTCAGCAGTGTTCTTATAACGGTAGGTAACATCTTGTAATTGTAATAAAGTCATGATTTCTCCTTCTTATACTCAATGAAAATCAAAGATTAAACTAGGAAGCTAGCTGCAGGTTGCTCAAAGCACAGCTTTGAGGTTGCAGATATAGCTGACGCAGTTTGAAAAGATTTTCGAAGAGTATTAACTAATAGATGATAAAATTTCTTTAGGTGATTTTCTAAATAAGAATAGGAAACAAAGGGCTACAGATAAGCAACTAAGCAGAACTAGAAAAACATAGGATTCTACAAAAGATAGGATGCTGGCTGATAGACCGCTTGCTTTGGCTAGCGTGTCTTGTAAGGCTGTCTGATCTCCACTTGCTAATAGGGTTTGGAGTAGGTAAGATGTGATTGCATTTCCTGCAACAAATGCTGGAAACAAAGCACCGAGAGATACCAAAACAACCTCTAAACAGAATTGTAGGAAGATCGAGCTTTTTCCTTTTCCAAGTGCCAGTAAAATTCCTACTTCGTAGACTCTTTCTCTCAACCACAGAGACAAGACCAGAATTAAAGCTCCTGCTCCTGCTATCAACATCCCATAAAGGAAAATGGTGAGGAAGATTTGGAAGGTTGCAACTGAGTCTTTAATCTGTTCAAAAGCCTTGTTTTCCTTCTCAACTTGATAGCCGTTATTTTCCAAAGCCAAGTTTTCCACCTGCTTCAAGAGTCCGTCCATTTCCTTAGGATTTTCTACATAGAAGCGAGCTGCACTGACTTGAGCTTCACTATTACCTAAAAGGGTTTGGCTACTTTCATAGTCTGTAAAGACCTGGTTTTCACTGAAGTCGGAAGACAAGCCTGTAAATTTCTCTTGTTTTTTACCAGAAAAGATGCCGACAATTTCAAACTCAACTGTCTGTCCTTTGCCAGATTCGGACTGTCCAGCATCCAAGCCAATCTTGTCATGAAGCGAAAGACCATTCTTCTTAGCCAACTCTTCGTGGATCAGAATTTTCTTTGAATCCCCTTTTTGAAGGTGTCGCCCTTCTTTTAAGTTGAAAGCCGAACTGGTAAAGGTGACATCCTTAGATGAATCCTCAAGAGCCGTTAAGCTGACCAAGTTCTTGTCCGCAACTGACAAATCATCACGCTCCACGCTCTGCTCGCCACTCACCACTTCCTTATCTTTTAGTTTTGCGATCGTCCCGAGTTCAGGAGAAACATTTTCCAGTCCCTTAATCTTGCTTACAGATACTAGGTCCGACAGCTTGAAGGTCTGACCATTTTCTATCTTCTTAATAGAAAAAGATGTGTTGAGTGATTTGTAAAGATTGATTTCAACTGTTTTGTTGGACTTCATCAGAGTCAAACAGGCTGAAATTCCAGCCAATAGGACCAATAAAATCAGAAATAAAATAAAACTTCTCAGTCGTTTTCTGCTGACATAAGCCCAAGCTCTTTGGATTGGATTCATTTGTCACCTCCATATTTGTAAGACTATTATAAAATCTAAATATGAAATCTTTATGAAATACAAAAAAAGAACTAGAGTTCTCACAAATGAGTGAGTTTTCTAGTTCTTTTTGATTTATAAAGACTTTATGTAGGGAAAGCTACTAATGATCAGATGAGATCATCTATTTAAGCTTCCTCTTCATCGTCTTTTTTCTTTTTGGCAGCTAGCAAACCAAATGTGCCAAGAAGAGATAGAACTCCTAATGCACCTGTAGCACGATTTGCTTTCGTACCAGTATTTGGCAACACTGCTTGCGGTTGAGTAGCTGAGGCCTCAGCAGGGGTAACATTATTCAGTCTAGGATTTGTATCGGCAGATGGCGTAGCTGGTTCTTGGTGGTCGTCACCTGTTGGTCTAGCTGGACTCACTTTCCTGAAGATATGCGTTACAACATCACCTTTAGTTTCTGTTCTTACAAATACATACCCTTCAATTTCACCATGTTCAAATGCCTCATTGGTTTCACCTGGAACTGATGGAGCTTTGGCATCCGCTGGTTTCAATTCATTACCTTCTTCATCAATCCATTTAGTGATGATTAACTGAACTTTTGGTAATTCTGCTGGATCTGGAAGTTCACCATTGACTCCACCTGTAAACTCTGGAAGATCAACTACTGGTGGGGCAATTAGATTACCATTTTCATCTACTCCTGTTGTACCGATTGGGCCGTTGTATCCTGGATTTTCTGCTTGTACCTCTGGTTCTCCATTCACCCCACCATTAAATTCTGGTACTTCATGGATTGGCGAATCCGGTGCATTTACTCCTCCGTTGAATTCTGGTAATTCTTCTTGAGTTTCTGGTTCTCCATTCACTCCACCATTAAATTCTGGTACTTCATGAATTGGCGAATCCGGTGCATTTACTCCTCCATTGAATTCTGGATTTTTTAAAACTTCTGGTTCACCTTTTGCATATGCAAATAACAATTCATCACGAGGAATATTATGAGTGACATTTGTTTCTGGATTAGTGATTGTTACATTTCCATCTGAAGCAACAATTACGTCTTTTCCTGGATTTGCTTTTTCCACTGATTCTTTAACTTTATCTTGTTCGTCTTTGCTTAGATTATTCAAATCTTTGACTGGAACTTTATCAGTTGGTGTCACTGGTTCGAAGTCTAGCACAGTCAAGTCTTTAACTGGGATGAGTACTGATTCACCAGTTGCCTGATCCGTCACAGTAACATTGCCCTTATCATCCGCTGTAACAATCGTATTTGGATTAGATTTTTTAACTTCATCCACTAATTTTTCTATTTCTTGCGGTGTTAAATGGTCTGAATCTGGAACTACAATTGGTAACGGAAGTTCAACAATAAACTCAACTGCTGGATTTCCTTTAGCACTCATTTTCTTCGCTGGGACTGAGACTGACTCGCCCGCTGTCGCTAATTTACCATCTTCG
>CAUUIG010000095.1:0-6426 GCA_963545095.1 uncultured Streptococcus sp. | reverse complement strand
AGTCAAGAATCAAGTCGTTGATTTCGTGAAAAATGTCGACTGGAAGAAGGTTGCCATCGTGGCAGCTGCGACTGTAGCAGCAGTAGCTGTCTCTGTAGCCACTGCAGGAGCAGCGGCTCCTTTGGTAGCCGGATTAGTCGGAAGTGTCGGTCTGACTGGTTTTGGTGCGGCTGTTGCGACAGGTGTTGGTGTCGGAGTTATAGCAGGGGCAGCAGGTGGAGGAACCCAAGCCCTTGTTTCAGGTGCTTTATCAGGAAAAGATGGTAAGACTATCCTCAAGGATACATTGGAAGGTATCAAGGGAGGTGCGGTCACTGGAGCCTTTACAGGAGGTCTCGGAGCAGCCAGCTCAAGTGTGACCAATAGTCTGGTGCGTCACGGAGTTGATACGGTGGGTGAAGCCGTGATTGACACGATTAGTGATGCGACTCAAGGGGGGCAAATCACTCCAACCAGCATTGGAACAAGCCTCTTGCTTAACGCAGTGACGGAAGGTGTAAGTAGCCGAACAGTTCGAGCTCCTAAAGCTGATGTGGTGACGACGAACCCTACGGGTGGACATCTACCAATGACAGTAGATAATCTCCAAATGTTTGCGGAGAAGCCTAAGGTCAATTTAGTAACATCTAAAGATACTCATTTTAATAATTGGTTAAATAAGGGAGATTTTGATAATACTGTATACTTTGCAATGAAAAATAATGAGCCAGTATATACTGGTATCACTAAACAGTCATTGGAAAAGAGACAAAGTCAGCATGTTAAAGCTGGTAAAGATATTGATATGTTAGTTCCTGTATATGATAATCTAACGAGAAATCAGGCAAGAGCACATGAACAGAATTTAATAGAAAATCCAGTAGGTAACTCAAATAAATTGAATAAGATCAACAGCATTAGTCATAAAAATAAATTTCATGATGAGGCTATTATGTGGGCTCAAAATAATAAATAGGAGGAGACTATGATTTTTAATAATTTGATAAAAGAAAGAAGAGATAAAAAAATTAATACTCTTCCAAAAGAAATACAAAGAAAATTGAAAAGGTTTGAAGAGCTTGATTCGAGCGATTATCAACTCCAAGTAATAAAACCTAGTAATGAGTTGCCTAAAGAAGGGGATATATTTGTTTTATCACCTAAAAAAGGATATTATTTTTTGGGGAAAGTCATGGAATCAAACATTGAATCAAGCAATAGCCTGATGAGTGGAAGCCATGTTGTAGTAATATTTTCAACATGTTTCAATACTATGGATATAGAAATATTTAAACCTAACTATCATGAATTGTTGACGGATCCTTTTATTGTTAATAATCAATATTGGGAAAAAGGTTACTTTTACGTAATTAAACATTCTCCTATCAGTGAAGAAGAGAAAAAACTGGAGATAGGATTCTATAAGATTCATCCTTTAGGAAATTCATTTTGTACTTCAAGTGGAGAGCGTTTAGAACATGAACCTCAGATTTTAGGAATGTACGGACTTTGTACAATTACAGGAGTCGCTGCTGAAATTAACCGTTCATTAATTATGAATCCATCTATCATTCCTAATTTTGTATTAAAGAATGATAATCTGTCTACAAAAAAAATTGATAGTTTCATAAAAAATGATGAAGGTATAATTACGATAGATATTGGAGACAAATTGGTTAGAGAAATTTCAAATTATATTGAGGTACATTTTGGAGTTTACATGAATGGTTATAATTGGGAAAAATTTTTAGATTTTTACTTCCGTAAAAGGAAGATGAAGAAATTTGAAGATTTAGAGATGAATACTGATGCTGGAACCATTGAGTTACACTTTTTAGACGGGGATTTCGGCATGAATAAAAATCTATATGACCAGATTGTTTATTTATTTATTAATCCACAAGTAATCTATTCTTTTATAAGTAAATATAATGACGAAATTATGTGGGAATGAATAACATTGTCTCGTTAAACTCTCGAATTTCTGCTATTCGAGAGTTTCTCACATATCATGTAAATGCTGTATATGAAGCTCAAGTGGATTCCAACGGTATACTTCGTGATCCAAACACGAAAGAAGTAATAGATTGGAGGCCAGGAGAACCAAGAAAAGGTATTGCAGATTTTGGACATATTCAAGGTAAAAGTTATAAAAAAATTTTTGAATATTATAAAAACGGAGTATTAACATTGGAAGAATTAAAAGCATTTCAGTCAAATCCTGCTAATTTCCAAATTGAAGTACCAAAATCAAATAGAAGTCATAAATATGAATAGGAGAAAGAAATGATATTACGAGATATATTTGATGTAGCTCAAGAAGGAACGTTTGAAGAGTTTTATTCGCTCTACAAGGGCGATGTGAATCAAATCACACATGAGAAATTGAATTTGTTAAACATGGTTTTAACTAGCAATACTTTGCTAGATGAAAAACTAAAGATTATTCAGTTTCTTATTGATGAAAAAATTGATGTTAATTGTTTAGACTCATATAATAGAAATGCCTTACATAATTTGTTTCAATTTAAAGCGAATTGGAGAGTAGATGTTGAGTATGCAACTAAGGTCATGTCAATGTTGTTGAAAGCAGGGATAAATGTTAACCAAGTTGATAAATATGGGGCAATTCCATTGATTACTGCGATTACAGTCTTGAAATTAACAACCAAGGAAGCCTTGCCTTTATATGAGATGTTGATTGCTAGTGGTTCTGATATTCACCGTAAAGATTTTCAAGGGAAGTCAGCTATAGATTATGCGAGAGAATTCAGTTGGAGACAAGATTTATTATCTGAAAATGGAGGGTTACTTGCTGATGAATAATAGTGATTTTGGTGGATTTATGGTTTCAAATAATGTATTGAATGGCTATCCGATTCAGTACACTTATAGAGAGAAATCTTCAATTTCTCAGTTAAATGGCTGGACAATATTATCTTCTATTGATGATGAAGAATATATTTCTAATCCTGATAATTTTACAATTTTAGGTGCGACAAGTATACTGCCAATTGCTCCGGTTCTACTAGAAATTTTTCCCGCAAAATATGGAACAGATTTGTTTTGGCTATATGAGGACAATGTACATATAGGATTTTATGATTTAAAATCAGAAAGAGAAGTTACTATTACTGAAATACTGCAATAAGTTACCGTCAAAGAACATTTAGAACTCATTACCCAGATTACAGGCGGAGTGGTTTTTGAGAACTAAGAAAAAATAATTACAAAGTGAAGTTGAGATGATGCAGTCTCAACTTCACTTTCAATTGGTAAAAGAAACGGATGTCAACTGTCATAGCACCAACTATGTCAATGACCTTTATGGTCGTGTGACCAAACGAACCATCAATGGCAAGCACGAAACGATCTATACCTACGACAAGAATGGCAATCGCATCGCTTCTGAGAAGAACTCAGAAAAGCTAGACTATATCTATGACACAGAGAACCGCTTGCTTGCGATCAAGGACAAGAAGGGGCTTCTCATGGCTGCACTTTACGACGGGGATGATAATCGTGTCTTCACTGCTAGTCGTAAGGAAGGCAAGAACACCTATCAACTCTTTCAACGCAAGCCAAAGGATACCAAGTCAGGTCGTAAGTCACCATACACAGCCCCAAGTGGGGAAGAAAACTCCCTCTTCTGGTATGGCTTTAGCCAGAATGTCCTCCAAGCCCTGTCTGCTTTACCGCAAACGATAGGAAGCATCTGGCACAGCATCTTTGACGATGTGTCGACAGCCTACCACCAGAAAGTGGCTAAGGACCGAGCAAGTAAGGAAGGGATTGTCGTCAACCCACCAGAACTCGGGAACTTACCGGGTCAGGGAGAAGTGACCTATGCCAGTCAGGTTCAGGATGTTCTGATCCCTTATACCACACGAGAGGATACCTACAACTACTACGAGGAACGCAACTATGTCAACGATGTCAATCGTGAACATACAGAAGTCCTCGAAACCTATGACCATGATGGCAAGGCACGAGAGACCTATAGTTATGGCAAAGGTCGAGCTAGCTACCTCAACAACCAAACAGGTGACAGCTACAACTACTTGACTAACCAGTCAGGCTCTGTGACAGGTTTGACCAAGGATGGACAAGCCGTCGCATCAAGCAGCTATCATCTCTATGGGGCAAGAAAGGCAAGCACAGACACAACAGGCAATCCCTTTGCCTATAACGGCGAAGCTCGTGATGACACTGGACTTGACTATTTACGCGCAAGGTATTATGATAGTCAGGGAGGTACTTTCTTAACCGAGGATAGCTACCCAGGTGAGGACACAGATCCTCTCAGCCAGAACCGTTACAGCTATGTGCAGAACAACCCTGTCAACTATACCGACCCAAGTGGGCACTTCTGGAACAGTATCAAAAAAGGCTGGAACTATGTTAAAAAGACAGCCTCTAATGCATGGAATGATGTGAAAAAGGTTGCCTCTAATACCTGGAATACGGTGAAACGAGTTGCCTCCAAGGCTTGGAATGCGACTAAGAGTGCTTTCAACCACGCAACCAACTGGATCAGCACCCAATACAACCGTGCGGTTAATTGGGGTAGTCGACAGTGGAATAAGGTTCAAACGGCCTACAATAGTACAGTCGATTATGTTCAAACGAAATACCAGCAAACAGTAGCTCAGATAGAGGCCAAACGCCAACAAGTGGTTCGGTCTGCCTATGCCCTAGCAACAGGTTTGAGCTCTTCACCAACCATTCGAGAAGGTCTAAATCTATATCGTAATTGGAATACGGCATTAGAAAACACCTTGAAACATGTCTGTAATCCAAAAACAATCGGTGCCTCCGATAAGGGAGAAACTAAAGTCCCATCTGTCGCAGATTTTAGAAAGTATGAAGATGCGGCAAGACATGGACTAAGATTGGATCAGAAAGAACGAATTGATAGGATGACATTAGAGGAGTATCTACAGGCTCCCCCAATGACTCCTGAGGAAAATGCCTATGCGTCTAATGTAAAATTTGCGAAGTTTAACCAAGAAAATAAAGCTAAACTTCCAACTATAGCAGCTGAATTAATAGGCTGGAATAATGGAGAACGTTTAGTTACAGGGAAAGATCCACTAACGGGCGAAGACGCAAATCGTTGGGCGGCAGGTGCAGAGTTAGCTGTTGATATTGCAAGTAATGTCTATCCTATAGCTAAGGCTAGCAAATTAAGGAAACTTGAAAAAGCACTCGATGCAGTGGACGCAGTCAATGATGCATCGAAAGTTGCGAAGGCAGCTGATAAAGCTAATGATGCTTCGAAAGCTACTATTTCGAAAATCCCAGAAATAACAATTAACTTTACTCGTAATTCAAAACATGACGCTACAGAATTTTCTCGTCAGTTAGCTAATCAGCAGAATGGTATGAATCGCTTGACGGTTGCAGATTATATAAATAATAGAGGGAGCTATTTAGCGAATGGTCGTTCATCTGCTGGAAACGCAGCTCAAAAAGCAGCTAGAGAGAAGGCATTAGCTGATAAATATAGGGAACTACGTCAATCAGGACTGGGGCGTTCTGAAGCTAAATCTGAAGCCGATAGGTGGATAAAAACTCAAGCGGCACTGCACGATCCAGATCAGATTGCGGGAGGATTTCCAAAAAATGTAACGGGAGTGGGAGACTTTGGCATTAATTCATCAATTGGTGCTCAGTGGAAAGATAAAATTGCTACTGTAGATAATGTTGTGGATGAAATCGTTAGAACCACACCTTATGAAGATTTAAATAAATTTTACTTGAATATAAAATTACAATACTAGGAGAAAAAATGAACTTACAATTTACCAAATTTGCAGCTATGCCAGAAGAAGTCATTGAAAAGTATGCCCCAAAAGTTCCAGATGAATTAGTGGAATTGTGGAAACAATATGGACTGGGCTTTTTACTTGATGGTTATCTAAAAATTATCAATCCAGAAGAATATGTAGAATTTGTGCAAAAGACCTATTTTAGAGGTGATTTATCTATTCCTGTTTTTATAACTGCATTTGGGGATATTATCACTCTGGAGGAAGGAGACTATCTGAGAATTGTAGAATACAAGGAGGAAAATTTCATCACTATTTTAGAAAATATGTACTATTTTCTAGAAGATTTAGAGGATGAAGAGTTGTTAAAGGACTATTTTGATATTCCTTTCTATGAAGAAGCGGTTAAGGAGTATGGGAACTTGGATTACAATCAATGCTTTGGTTTTGTTCCTCTTCTTGTACTGGGAGGAAAAAGGGATTTAGTCAATATTGACAAGGTTGGCATAAAAGAACATTTAGAACTCATTACCCAGATTACAGGCGGAGTGGGATTTGAGAACTAAGAAAAAATAATGATAAAGTGAAGTTGAGATGATGCGGTCTCAACTTCATTTTCAATTGGCAAAAGAAACAGATGCCAACGGTCATAGTACCAACTATGTCAATGACCTTT
>CAUUIG010000094.1:0-6541 GCA_963545095.1 uncultured Streptococcus sp. | reverse complement strand
TAAATTTTACTTTTGTTAATTCATTGTAGACAGCAAATGTTTCATACAAGAGACTATGCTTGGGCAAAACTTTTTCCTCTGGCAGATACAAGTCATAGTTAGTCATCTTATTTATGAAGTCTTCTGCAGAGTTTGCTTGGTCAACAATTTCTTCAAAATTCCAAGGTCGGATTGCTTGGTCAGAGTTTCGAGTAAGCCAAGCAAAATCACCATTGCCACGAGCCAATGGGCCAATGTAGTAAGGAATACGGAAAGTTAAGATTTTCTCAATCTTTTCTTTATTTTCTTGCAGAAATGGATAATGTTCTCCTTGTCGACGGATAATGGCATTCATTTCTTGAAGATGAATTTGATGAGGGATAGAACCATTATCAAAGGTGCGTTGTTTTCTCAAGAAATCTTCACGTTCAATTTTATCAAGGAAATAATCTGCTCCTTTGAATTTAGAGAGAAGATTTTTGATGTACTTGTAAAATGCTTCTTGAGTGGTTTTGCCATCGATATACCCAGCATACCCATCTTTAGATTGGTCAGAGAAAACTTCATCATATTTTTCTTGAAGATTGTTTTGGATGAATTGTTTTAAAGCTGCTAAGTCTTTTTGATGGTTTTCATAGCGCTCAATCATAGATGCTGATAGTGGATCCTTGGTTGAAAGATCTTTAACAGTTAAGATACCTGATAGAAGAATGGCGTCATAGAGCTTTTTAGCAACTAGAAAAAGATCCGCAAAGTCATCTCCAATTTGTCCGAGCAAGTTTTCCAAATCCTCATCATAGGTATCTTTAGAGAATTGTAGTGGAGCTTTTTCTTCCAAGTCAAAATGTTTTTTAAACTCAGCTTGATTTCCTACAATTAACTTGAGAAATTCTGAAAATAGACCAGTGGATTTTTCATCAGGAAATAGTTTTAGAATGCGTTCTCTCTTAGCAGATTTACTAATTTTATCAGTAAAAATTGCTTCTACTTGTGCATTTTGTCCACTAAGTGAACTTCCTTCAAAGGTGTTGTCGTAAATGCTTATAAACTCGCTAAAGATTTTTTGGATATCATTGTTTTTAATATCGAAAGATTCTTCATACAAAAAATGTCCGCGGTATTTAATCATATGCGCTAATGCTAGGTAGATCAAGCGCAAGTCAGTTTTTTCTTTTGAGTCCGCCAGGTGTTTTCTCAAATGATAGATAGTTGGAAATTTCTTGTGATATTCTTTTTCTTCTACTAAGGTAGCAAAAATAGGGTATTTACTTCCTCTTTTATCCTCAGGAACTAAAAAGGAGTCATCTAATCGATGAAAGAAACTACTATCCACCTTGCTTATTTCCTGAGAAAAGATTTCTTGAAGATAGCGAAGACGATTTTTTCGACGAGTATAGCGACGGCGTGCTGTTCGTTTGAGACGTCTATCTTCAGCAGTAGTTCCTTCATCAAATAATAAAGCTCCAATTAGATTTTTCTTGATAAAGTGTTTATCAGTATTGCCTAGAACTTTCATCTTTTTCGATGGCACCTTATAGTCATCCGTAATGACGGCCCATCCGACGCTGTTTGTTCCGATATCAAGTCCGATAGAGTAAGGTTTGTTGCTCATTTAGGTTTCTCCTTTGGGATATACTCTTTAAGTTCTTATTAGTAAATTCTAATATATTAACTTTAGCTAAATTATATATCTTTTGACTATTAAAATCAAGAAATTGTAAAACGCTTTCAATATGTAAGTTTTTAATCTTATAAAATGAAGTGTTATTCTATTTTATAACAATTTATTCTTGCAATTTTTAATAGAAAAGTATACAATAAAAGTGTTGGAACTATTCGAAACAACACAGCAAGTTAAAATAAGGCTTTGTCCGTACACAACTTGAAAAAGTGCGCACCGATTCGGTGCTTTTTATTTTATTATACAAACTTATTGTGCCCGCATTTTTGTTAAAAAACAAATAATATCGTTATACTTTCATAAAATATAAGTAGAGTAAGTAAGAAATACAGATTTTTTTAGATTATGGATGTTCTAAAGAATAGCAATATAAAATAAAAAGAACTGGGATAATTAACTATCCTAGTTCTTATTTTTATATAGAATATTCTTCTATTCCCCCTCAGATAACTCTTTCCCCAGTTGGATGATGTAATCTTTCAAGTCATCTTTGACTTGTGGGTGTTTGAGGGCATAGTCAATAGATGTTTTCATAAAGCCAAACTTATCCCCAACGTCGTAACGAGCTCCTGTAAATTCACGGGCGAAAACACGTTGTGTTTTATTGAGAGTATCGATGGCATCGGTAAGTTGGATTTCATTTCCAGCACCAGGAGTTTGATTTTCTAAGATATCAAAAATCTCAGGTGTGAGTAGATAGCGACCGATGATTGCCAAATCACTTGGTGCATCTTCGGGAGCTGGTTTTTCTACGAAAGTTTCAACGCTATAGAGTCCATTACTTCCTTCACCCTGAGGAGCGATAACCCCGTATGATGAAACGTCTTCGTGTGGTACAGGCATGACAGCAATGGTTGATGCGTGTGTCTTTTCGTAATCATTCATCAGTTGTTTTGTTAAAGGAACGGCATTCTCATTTGTGATGTCCATAAGGTCATCACCCAGCATAACAACGAAGGGCTCATTCCCTACAAAAGCTTTGGCTTGTAGGACAGCGTCTCCAAGACCGCGAGGGTGAGTTTGGCGAATGAAATGGAGGCGCATACCAGTTGCTTCATCTACTAATTTTAACAGATCTGTTTTGCCTTTTTCTTTGAGGTTATATTCAAGCTCGAAGTTTGAGTCAAAGTGGTCTTCAATAGAACGTTTTGATTTACCAGTGACAACCAGAATATCTTCAATACCTGATTTAAGAGCTTCTTCTACGATAAACTGGATAGTTGGTTTGTCTACAATTGGCAACATTTCTTTGGCAAGGGCCTTGGTTGCTGGTAAAAATCGAGTTCCAAGTCCAGCGGCAGGAATGACTGCCTTTCTAACTTTTGATGTCATAAGAATCCTTTCTCTAGAGGGTTAAGACCACTCATTTTCTGCTTTAAATTCATTGTTCATGATGTCATAAATGGCATCTTTAATATTAGTTCCGTGATAGATAACTTGGTAAATAGCCTGTGTAATTGGCATATAAACTCCAAGTTCTTGTGCTAGCTCATAGGCTGCTTGGGTCGTTGAAATTCCTTCAATCACCATGCCCATGTTGGCTTCGATATCAGCTAGGGATTCTCCACGACCAAGAGCATCTCCGGCTCTCCAGTTACGAGAGTGGATGGAGGTTCCCGTTACGATCAAATCTCCCACACCAGATAAGCCACTATAGGTTAATGGACTAGCCCCGAGTGCTACTCCTAGGCGGGTAATTTCTGCCAAGCCTCGAGCGATGATGGCTGCCTTAGCGTTGTCACCAAATCCTAAACCATGTAAGGCTCCAGCACCGACAGCAATAATATTTTTGAGAGCACCGGCAGTTTCGACTCCAATAACATCCGTATTGGTATAAAGTCGGAAGTAGTGATTACTAAAGAGTTCTTGCACGTATTGAGCTGTTTGTAAATCTTTAGAAGCAGCAGTGATTAAAGTCAGATCACGTACAATGGTCTCTTCGGCATGACTAGGGCCTGAAACAACGACGATATCACTACGGAGCTCTTCAGGAATTTCTTCTTCAAGGATGGTTGATAATCGTTTATGACTATCAGGCTCTAATCCCTTTGAAGCGTGCATGATGATAGCCTTATGGTCTAAGGTTTGTGCAACTTGCTGGGCAACAAGTCGTGTCACTTTTGTTGGGACAACAAACAAAATCGCATCCACATCTTTCAGTGTCTCTGCTAAGTCAGTGTAGGCAATGATATTTTCATCTAGAACGACATCTTTAAAGTAGTGTTTGTTAGTATGATAGGTATTAATTTCATTGATTTGCTCGGGAATGTTTCCCCAAATACGTACCTCGTGTCCATTGTCATTTAAGACTTGTGAAAGGGCAGTTCCCCAAGAACCAGGCCCCAAGACGGCGACGGTTTGTTTTTCCATGTTTTCCTCCTTAATAGAGTCTTTTCCATTATTCTATCATATTCTAAAGGATTTTGCACTTGCATTACTGGGGTAGTGGAGGATTTGTTGCTTGAAAAATATATAAAAACCGAGGCTAAGTATTAAACTCTTAGTCTCGGTTTTGATTTTAGTTATAGTATAGCTAGGTTTATTTCAATTGATCTGTAATGTCTTTTGATAGCAACATTCCCAGATGATAAGTTTTATTGATGTAAGCAATGACATCATTGATATTTTCAGTCGTGTGAATTTTCTCTTTGATGTCAGCTCTAAATGTTTCATCCTTCAAAAGTTGTTCTTGGTAGAGCCTTTGAAGTCTCTCCTTTTCATACTTATTGAGCAGAAAAAGGAACACCAAGCTAATTACAACGAGGATATAAGCATATTGGCTCATAGGAAATCTCCCTGTATGATAAAGAAATAGTAGTGAGTAAATCGAATTAGAGAACTCAAAATAGCAGAACAAGTCAGCAAAACTTGATAAGGTTTTTGATAGACCTCTAAACTAAAATCCGTATAGGCTTTAGTGTAAGTTACTTAGATTATTTTGCAATCAAATAATTTAAAAGATTACAACATGAACCAAACCAAATCAATATTATTTGGTTTGATGAATTAGTAAATCGTTTAGGCAAGTGTCTCTAGTTACGACGTAAAGAAACATAAATCGATAATATTTATGTTTCTTTACTAGTGAAGCAGTTAGCTAGTCCGCACATACGCGACTAGCGTCTAACAATTAGGAACTTTAGTTCCAATTGTTAGTACTGAATCACATCTTCTCTGGTGCTTCTACTCCAAGCAAGCGAAGGGCTTCTTTGAGAACAACTGCAGTTGCGTAGCTGAGGGCTAGACGGCTGTCGCGTTCTGGACTTTCATCCAAGATGCGAGTATGTGCATAGTATTTGTTAAAGGCTTGAGCCAGGCTAATTGCAAATTTAGCAATGATAGAAGGTTCAAAGTTATCTGCCGCACGGTTGATAATACGTGGGAAGTCTTGGATGAGTTTGATGATTTCCCAGCTTTCAGCATCATTCAAGCTATAGTTGCCAGCTGTTTCTGGTTTGAAATCCGCTTTGCGTAAGATAGATTGGATACGAGCGTAGGCGTATTGAACATAAGGTCCAGTTTCCCCCTCGAAAGATACCATAGCTTCTAGGTCGAAATCGTATCCATTTGTACGGTCAGTCTTAAGGTCATAGAATTTAATGGCCCCAACCCCAACAGCATGCGCTACTTGGTCTTTATTTTCAAGTTCAGGATTTTTAGCCTCGATTTGGGCTTTGGCACGGCTAACAGCCTCTGCAACAGTAGGCTCTAGTAAGATGACATTCCCTTTACGAGTAGAGAGTTTTTTCCCTTCTTTTGTAACCAAACCAAAAGGAACGTGAGTAATGTCGTCACTCCAATCGTAGCCCATCTCTTTCAAGACAGCTTTGAGCTGTTTAAAGTGGGCGGATTGTTCTTGACCAACAACGTAGATAGATTTAGCAAATTGGTATTCGTTTTTACGGTAAAGGGCTGCAACCAAGTCACGTGTGATATAGAGAGTTGCTCCATCAGATTTCTTGATGAGGGCTGGATGTTCAATCCCATATTTCTCAAGATTCACAACTTGGGCACCTTCTGACTCAACAAGAAGTCCTTTTTCAGAAAGAATGTCTACAACTGCATCCATCTTATCGTTGTAGAAGGCTTCTCCGTTGTAGCTGTCAAATTCGACTTGCAATTCATTGTAAAGGCGGTTAAATTCCACCAAACTTTCATCACGGAACCATTGCCAAAGTGCGAGAGCTTCCTCGTCTCCATTTTCAAGTTTACGGAACCATTCGCGTGCTTCTTCATCCAAACTTGGGTCATTTTCAGCTTCAGCGTTGATGCGGACATAGAGTTTAAGAAGTTCATCGATTGGATGAGCTTTTACAGCTTCTTCGTCGCCCCATTTTTTGTAGGCAACAATCAACATCCCAAACTGTTTACCCCAGTCTCCCAAGTGGTTGACCTTGACCGTTTGATAACCGATTTTTTGGAAAATATGTGACAAGCTATCTCCGATGACAGTTGAGCGCAGGTGACCAATAGAGAATGGTTTAGCGATATTGGGACTAGACATATCGATAACAACATTTTCTTGTTTACCAATGTTTTGGTCAGCATAGTGTTCTTTTTCAGTGATAACAGCTTGCAATACTTGAGCAGAAATGGCAGATTTATCAAGGAAAAAGTTGACGTAAGGTCCTGTTGCGACAACCTTTTCAAAGGCTTGACTGTTAATTTTTTCAGCCAGTTCAGCCGCAATCATTTGAGGTGCTTTACGTTCGACTTTTGCAAGAGAAAAAGCAGGGAAAGCAATGTCTCCCATTTCTGAGTTTTTAGGGGTTTCCAGTAAATTTAAAATAGCCTCTTGGTCCAGGCTATCAATGACGCTAGCCAATTCGCTAGCAATCAATTCTTTTGTATTCATTAAGAGCTCCTTTTTGGACTTTTCTA